>NZ_JBRUGD010000001.1:0-240905 GCF_053206145.1 Streptococcus hongkongensis | reverse complement strand
GGAAGATTACTTGGAACAATTATTTGGAAACAGAGGGTAAGAAAATGACCCATTTAAAAAGCTATCTTTTCAAAAAAGATGTGAGGGCACAAAAAGGTGAGGAGAAAGTTTTCATGCGAAAGGCGTGTTTTCTTAATAATCACAAATTGCAAAAAAGGTAAAAAAATGTTATAATTACTCTATATTTTTGTGTATAAAAAGGACTTGGTGACTAAAATGGTATCAAAATCAAGAAGTAGAGCTAGTTCTACGAAAAAAGGAGCTACAAGTTTTAACATTATTAATAGTGCTTTGTTAATGCTATATACAGTTCTCTCACTCATTGTTACATTTATGATGTACACTTATAACTTCCTTGCTTTTCATCACTTAAACCTTGTAGTAGCTGGGATCTTATTTTTCTTCTTTATCCTTTGGCTGATACTAATTGTTAAAAAACAGGCAAAGATTTTATCAATGATCAGTCTTATACTTGCTAATCTTATTTTGGCACTTACCTTATTTGCCTTTAAATCAACAATTGACTTTACGGCCAAAATTAACAAGACAGCTTCGTTTTCAGAAGTGGAAATGTCAGTTGTGGTTCCAAAGGATAGTCAAGTAACATCTATTTCAGAGGTAAAAGAAGTTCAAGCACCTACTGATATGGATCACTCTAACATTAGTGCCTTATTGAAGCATATCAAAGAGGTTAAAAAAACAAATTTATCAACAAATAAAGTAGCCTCATACAAAGATGGCTACGATAGCCTGATGGCTGATTCCTCAAAAGCTATGGTATTGAATAGTGCTTATGGACCACTGATTGAACAAGCAGATAGCAACTATAAAGATAAACTAAAGACGATTTATACTTATAAGGTTAAAAAAGCAATCAAGTCGACAACTCCAACATCAAGCAATAAAGATGTGATTAATGTCTATATTAGTGGGATTGATACCTATGGACCAATTTCGACAGTTTCTCGTTCAGACGTTAATATTATCTTGACGGCTAATACTAAAACACATCAGGTCTTATTAACAACAACACCACGTGATTCTTATGTAAAAATCCCTGGCGGAGGAGCTGACCAGTACGATAAACTAACCCATGCTGGTATCTATGGTGTAGAGACCTCTATGGCAACCCTAGAAAATCTCTACGGCATTAAGATTTCTAACTATGCAAGAATTAATTTTACGACCTTCATGGATTTAATTGACTTACTTGGTGGGATTGAAGTTGTCAATGATACAGCTTTTACTAGTTACCATGGAAATTATGTCTTTCCTAAAGGAAATGTGAAATTGAATTCTGAGAGGGCTCTAGGCTTCGTTAGAGAAAGATATTCACTTCAAGGTGGTGACAACGACCGCGGTAAAAATCAAGAGAAGGTGATATCAGCAGTTATTCAAAAACTAGCGTCAATTAAATCACCATCACAGTTCACAGCAATTGTGTCAGGGTTACAAAATTCTGTACAGACTAATTTGTCCTTAAATCAACTACTAACAATTGCTAATTCACAGGTAGCTGATAGATCCTCATATACTGTGACATCACAAGCTGTTACAGGGACAGGTTCTACAGGAGAATTACCATCATATGCTATGCCAGGATCAGCTCTCTATATGTTAAAACTTGATGAGAAGAGTGTCGAAGCAGCAAAAGAAGCCATAAAAAATACTATGGAGGGGAACTAAATGATTGATATCCATTCCCACATCATTTTTGATGTGGACGATGGTCCGCTAACAATAGATGAAAGTTTATCGTTACTTGAGGAAAGTTATAAACAAGGTGTTCGTACGATTGTATCAACATCACATCGTAGAAAAGGAATGTTCGAAACGCCTGAAGATGACATATATAATAAATTTATGCATGTTAAAAGGGAAGCAGCAGAGAAGTTCCCAGATTTAACCTTACTTTATGGAGGAGAGCTTTATTTCACTGCGGATATTCTGGCTAAGCTTGAACATAATGAAATTCCACGAATGAACGATACACGCTTTGCACTAATTGAATTTAGTATGATGACCCCGTGGAAGGATATCCATTCGGCATTATCCCAAGTGTTAATGTTAGGGATTACACCAATTATTGCTCATATCGAGCGTTACAATGCTTTAGAATTTAACAAGAGTCGCGTTGAAGAGCTCATTAATATGGGCTGTTACACACAAGTTAACAGTGCACATGTATTGAAAGCAAAGCTAATTGGGGACAAGCTTAAGGTCTTCAAAAAACGTGCCAAATACTTTTTAGATAATGACTTAGTCCATTGCATAGCAAGTGACATGCATAATCTAAAAAAACGACCACCCTATATGAAACAAGCCTACCAACTTGTTGAAAAAGAATATGGGACAAGACGCGCTAGAAACCTTTTCGAAGAGAATGCAGCAAGTTTGATTGCAAATGAATTTTTATAGGAGAATGTATGACTAACATGGAAAATGCATCAATGGAAATTGATGTACTGAGTTTATTAAAAAAATTATGGGTTAAAAAGTTCCTGATTACCTTTATTGCTTTGTTTTTTGGAACATTAGCCTTGCTATCAAGTGTCTTTTTGATTAAACCATCATATACTGCGGCAACTCGTATTTATGTCTTAAACAAAACACAACAAGCAGCTAATCTAACAGCAACTGATTTGCAAGCTGGTGGTTTATTAGTTAACGACTACAAAGAAATCATTACCTCTCGTGATGTCATGAAAGACGTTATTGCTAATTATGGTATCTCAACAACCCCTGAAGCATTGAGTAAAATGATTTCAGTGACAATTCCGGCAGACACACGAGTTATTTCAATCGCTGTAACTAATAATGATCCGCAAGTTGCAAAAGATTTAGCCAATTCTGTTCGCGATGTCGCTTCTGAAAAAATTAAATCTGTTACAAAAGTTCAAGATGTGACACCACTTGAAAAAGCGACGATGCCAAGTCACCCTTCTTCACCAAACATTAAACGGAATACCTTAATCGGGATTTTATTTGGTGCATTTTTAACAATTGTCATCTTAATGATCAAAGAAGTATTGGATGACCGTGTTAAACGTCCGGAAGATATTGAAGAAGTTCTTGGGATGACCTTACTTGGTATTGTCCCAAATACAAATAAGATGTAAGAGGTTTAGAATGGTTCAGTTAGAATTAGTTAAAAGTAAAAAGAATCTTTATGATATTGCGGAAGAGTACTATAACTCCATTCGAACAAATATCCAATTTAGCGGTCGTCATTTAAAAGTAATTACACTGACATCAGTCCAACCGGCTGAAGGGAAGTCGACAACGTCAACCAATCTCGCTATTTCCTTTGCCAAGGCTGGCTTTAAGACTCTGTTGATTGATGCGGATATCCGTAATTCAGTCATGTCTGGAACCTTTAAGGCAAATGAAAAGTATGAAGGTCTGTCTAGTTACCTATCAGGAAATGCAGAGTTATCTGCAGTCATTTCATACACAAATATTCCCAACATGATGCTTATCCCATCCGGACAAGTACCGCCAAATCCAACTACACTCCTACAAAATAGCAATTTCAACTTTATGATTGATACGGTTAAAGAATTGTTTGACTATGTTATTATTGATACGCCGCCAATTGGACTTGTTATTGATTCAGCAATTATCTCACAAAAAGCCGATGCAACTATTTTAGTCACAGAAGCTGGAGTTATTAAGCGTCGCTTTATCCAAAAGGCTAAAGATCAAATGGAACAAAGTGGTGTACAATTCTTAGGTGTCATTTTGAATAAAGTAGAAGATACCATTGATTCCTATGGTGGCTATGGTAGTTACGGTTCCTATGGTGATTATGGAAAAAGTAAGAGAAAGAAAAAATCAAGTCGAAAAAAATAGAAATGGTATAAAATGGAAGAAAAAGAAAAAATTCATAGACTCTTTGTTATGATTGTTCAATCGATCATGATTTTAATTGCTCTATTTTTAACCTCTCTTTTAGTTGAAACAAACGTTGACAAAAATTTTGAAATTTTAATAGTGCTAATTACTCATGTGATTGTTTTTAATATGGTTGAATTTTATAAGAACTTTAAAGTTAGGGGCTTTTTACAAGAATTTTTACTAACGATTAAATACTGTATTTACTATCTTTTAGTTTTAACCTTTTTTTTCTTTATTTTTAAGTTAGGTAGTAGTATTTCCAGATATTCAACATTTATCTTTTTAATATTTATATTTATTTTACTATATACAATAGATATCATTTTAAAATGCTATCTTAAATATGCCCATCTTAGAATTGTAGACTCTCCTAAAGTTATAGTGATAACCAATAAAAAACGTCATGCTGAAAACTTGAAGTTGTTTAAAAAGAGTTCAGAAATTAATTTTGTAGGTTTTTGTGTATTAGACTATGATTATTCTGAAAGTTCACTAAACAGTAATGATGGAATATTGATGATTGACTATAAAGATTTCTTTTCAATAATTACAAAACTTGCTGTGGATCAAGTTTTTATCAACCTACCTCTTTTAGAATATGATATATATGATATTCCAAATATGATTGAAAACTTAGAGTTGATGGGAATTACTGTAAATGTAAATATTGATACTTTGGATTTTGAAAGTATAGGAGACAAGAAAATTCAAACTTTTAATGGCTATAGTGTCATTACTTTTTCAACTAAGTTTCATAAATATTCACATCTTTTTGCAAAACGTACTATTGATATTTTTGGAGCAATAATTGGACTGTTTATATGTCTAGTTTTTTCAATTTTTATTGTACCTGCTATTAAATGTGATGGCGGACCTGCTATATTTGTCCAAAAAAGAGTTGGAAGAAATGGCAGAATTTTCAATTTTTATAAATTTAGGTCAATGCATATCGATGCTGACAAAATGAAAAAAGATCTCATTTCTAAAAATCAAATGGATGGCTTGATGTTTAAAATGGACAATGATCCTAGAATAACTAAAGTTGGACATTTTATTAGAAAAACTAGTATTGATGAATTACCTCAATTTTATAACGTTTTGAAGGGGGATATGAGTCTTGTTGGAACTCGACCACCTACCCTCGATGAATATAACCACTATTCTCCGAAACAAAAAAGAAGGTTAAGCTTTAAGCCAGGAATTACAGGATTATGGCAAGTTTCTGGAAGAAGTAATATTACCAATTTCGATGAAATTGTAGCTTTGGATGTTAAGTACATTAATGAATGGACCATTTGGTCAGATATAAAAATTTTGTTATTAACTATTAAAGTTGTTGTTTTTGGAGATGGTGCTAAATAGGAAAGGTTTTAAAATGAAAATTTGCTTAGTAGGTTCTAGTGGAGGTCATTTAACACATCTTCATCTTCTCAAAACAATATGGAAGGACGAAGAACGCTTTTGGGTGACTTTCAATAAACCAGATGCTATTAGTTTATTAAAAGATGAAAAAAAATATTTCTGTTATTTTCCGACAAATAGAAATATCATCAATTTAGTTAAAAATAGTTGGTTAGCTATCAAAATACTCGTTAAAGAAAGACCGGATCTAATTATTTCTACTGGGGCAGCAGTAGCGGTACCTTTCTTTTATGTTGGAAAATTGACAGGTTCGAAAACAATATACATTGAGGTTTTTGACAGGTATGATAAACCGACTTTGACAGGTAGATTAGTCTATCCAGTAGCTGATAGATTTATTGTACAATGGGAAGATTTAAAAAAAGTTTATCCAAAAGCAATAAATATTGGAGGGATATTTTAATGATTTTTATTACTGTTGGTACACATGAACAACAATTTAACAGATTAATAAAAAAAATAGATGACTTGGTAGGCGCAGGAATAGTAAAAGAAGAAGTTTTTATTCAAAAAGGTTTTAGTGATTATATCCCTAAGAATTGTGACTGGGTAGATTTTCTTTCTTATGAGGAAATGGAAAATTTTATTAGTCGCTCAAGTTGTGTCATAACACACGGTGGACCATCAACTTATATGAATGTCATCAGTAAAAATAAAAATCCTATTATTGTTCCGAGACTAAAAAAATATAACGAACACGTAAATGATCATCAGTTAGATTTTTTAAAAAAACTAAAGTTATCTGGAACCTATCATCTAATTTTTATTGAAGAAGTCTCTGAACTGGAAAGGAATATTAATCAGCAACTGAAAAATAAAAAGATTAGTGAGTTTTCTCCATCAACTAATAATTCATTTGTCTCAAATTTAAAAAATGTTATTGACGATTTATTTAAGGAGAAGGTATGAAAATCAATAGATATAAACTTTCAATACAATCTCTTTTTCATCTCTTTAATTTTTTTATTTTTCTATTTCTTATATGTGAGTTCTTATATAATGGTATTAATGCTACAGGATATCACAATTTAACAGTCGCTTTTACAACATTAATTATCTCTGTCTTAAATTTTTCTGTAGTAAATCTAAAACGGATACAAATTTCTTATTTTAATGTTTTATCTTTTTTAACACTAATAGGATACGTCTTATATTTTGGTCATTTTTCGTATGTTTCTTTTTTCTATACTATCATGTTAATCAATATTATTTTGATTTCTGAAAGCAAGATAAGATTAGAAAATTATTTTTGGATATTTATTCTGATTCTTGGGTTTATTCTTTCTACTTATCAAAAATTAAGTGGAGTTCAGCGAGTTGTAGGTTTTTTTTCAACATCACCAACTATTTTTTCGCTCATCATTCTATATTCTTGTGTTTTAATATTGGATTCTGAGAAGATTGCATATTTTTTAAAAGTAATGTTTACTTCTTTAGGCCTTGTTTCAATTATTTTAACTGAAAGTAGATCTACATTTTTCGTTTTTTTACTTTTTATATTCTATTATCTCATCTATTTGCCAATAAAAGGTACTGCTCGCTTTTCAGCTCAGAGTAAGTTGCTCTTTTTAGGAGGTGTATTACTATTTTTTATAGTAATATTTTTAACATTTTTGGTAAATATTAAATTACGTGAGAATGGTATTGAAAGTAGTAACTCTAGAAAAATGGTTATTGAGTATTTTTTTTATGAAATAAAACAAAATCCAATTCGCTATATTATTGGAAGAGGGGCAGGCTATACTAGTCAAGTTGTACCTCGTTTGTTAGGCCTTAATTTGCAAACATACCCTTTGCATCAGGATATTTTAATGTGGTTTGTGGAATATGGGATTTTTGGTTTTTTTCTTTTAGTTATATCATTAACTTATCAAAAGCATATTAATTGGAAAGTAGTTATTTTAATTGCTCTATCAAGCTTTCACAATTTATTTACATCATCCATCTTAATTATTTTTTTATGTATATTAAATAATGAAATAATCTATAATACAAGGAAGGCTGAAAAAAATGATAGAAATTTCTGTTATAATTCCTGTATATAATGCGGGGGAACACTTAGAAAATTCTCTAAATGCGTTTGTAAAACAGACGATTTTTGAAAAATTAAAAATTATTTTAGTAAACGATGGCTCTACCGATGAGAGTAAAGAAATTTGTGAATCTTTTTCTCATAAATATCATAATTTTATTTTAATCAATAAACAAAATGGCGGTGTTTCTTCTGCAAGAAACGCCGGGTTGGGTTGTGTTGATACTGAATATGTTGCTTTTTTTGATGCAGATGATTATGCAGAAGATACTTTGTATGAGACGCTTCTAGGTTATAGTAAAACTTACGATACTGATATTTCTATGACTGATTTTTCATTTGTAAAAAATGGTTTGGAATACAAAAAAAGAAAGTCTTTTGAAAGTATATTCACGGATAAATCTTTGGCTCTTAAAGCTTTCTTGAAGGGAAATACCATTGAAAATACATTATCTGATAAACTGTTTAGAACAGAAATAATAAAAAATTTTCATTTTGATGAAAAATACATTGTGGGTGAAGACATGTTTTTTACTTTTCTAGCATTGCAAAATTCAAAAAAGATTTATATCAATACTTCACAGACGCTTTGTAAGTATATTATTCATAATAATTCAGCTATGAACACGGTGTTTTCGCCAAAATTTTTCCATACGATTGTTTTGTCTGAAAAAATTGAAAGTCTTGTCGACATGGAATTGAAAGTGTTTGCTAGGGCACATACTATCCATGAAAAGACAAAAGTTATTCGGTATATGATGCTTAATAATGCAGGTATGGAGACTCACAAAGAGTACGAAAGATTACTAAATGATATTAGAAATTATCCTACTTGGAATGCATTCAACTTTTTGGATTTTAAACAATTTGTTGCGGTTATTTTAATGAAAATACATCCAAAAATTTATTTAACAATTTTTAATAAAATGGGGTAGCTTATGCATTATAGTATTAAAGAATATATCAGAAAAAAAATTCTCAGATTTGCAATTAAATTTATTTATCCTATAAAATTTAAATCGGAGAGACAAAATCTTAAGAATAGAACATTTTCAATTATTTCTGATAACTGTTGGGGAGCAAGAGTTTATCAGGAGTTGGGTCTTCCTTATAATACTCCATTCGTTGATTTATTTATTTTTTCAAACGATTACATTAAATTAGTTTCACGGTTGAGATATTACATGAACTCTGAGTTGAGATTTATTTCTGAATCTAAGTATAATGGAAAACAAAATTATCCAATTGGTATTTTAGATGATGTTGAAATTCATTTTCAACATTATAAAGATAAAGAAGATGCGAGGAGAAAATGGTCGAAGCGAGTTAGGCGAATTAATTATAATAATTTATTCTTTAAAATGAATGACAGCGATGGCGCAACTATTGAACTAATGGAACAATTTGATAAACTTAATTATAAAAATAAAGTTATTTTTACTGCGAAAAAATATGATTCATTAACTTCTAGTATTATTTTTTACAAATGTCAACGAGAGAATTACATAAAGAACGGTAAGGATATGAAATATTATAGAAATTATTTCAATGTTGAATTTTGGTTGAATGAGGTAAATCAAATTGATGAAGGAAAAAGATGAACTTATTAGTGTTATTGTCCCTATCTATAATGTTGCAGACTTTGTTAGGGAGTGCTTACAAAGCATAGTAAAACAAACATATGAAAATATTGAAATTATCTTAGTAAATGATGGTTCCACAGACAATAGTATGGAGATTATTTCAGATATCATCCAAAAAGATAATAGGATTTCTGTAATTAATAAAACAAACGGTGGATTATCTGATGCTCGTAACCATGGAATACTGAAATCTAAAGGCAGTTATATTACCTTTATTGATTCAGATGATTTTGTAGACCCAACTTATATTGAAATTCTCTATAATCTTATTAAAAAATATAATTCAGATATTTCAATAGTGAATATGAAGGAATATCAAAATGGGAAAATAAAACATTTTTCTAAAAATTGTTACGAAAAAATATTTATTACTGATGATATTCTACAAGCTATGTATAAAAGAAATGATTATTATTCAGTGATTTTGACTGTTGCTCAATCAAAGTTATATAAAAGGGAACTATTTGATAGCCTCCTCTTTCCTCTCGGAAAAAAATATGAAGATTCTTTCACAACTTATAAATTATATTTGCAATCTTCTAAAATCATTTTTAAAAATATTGCCTTGTATTATTATCGTATCAGAGAAGGAAGTATTATAAATTCAGCATTCAACCTTTCAAATCTAGACAAGATAGAAATGTTTGAAGAACGAATAAAACTACTGTCATCTTTACAAAAAGATACGTCAAGAGATGAAGTTGCTTATGCTATCGAATTATATAGGACGAAATATTTTTTAAAACAAAACCATTTTGAAAATGAAATTCAAACTATTGACAGAAAAGCTAAACTTATGTACAAACAACTCATTAAACAAGCTAATATTCCATTCAAATATAAGCTAAAATTATTTTTAGTCAAATCTTTTCCAAGAATTATTCAATTCTCAAGATGACGACTTAAATTTGGGAGACTAAATGAAAAAGGTTATTTATAATATTGCAGGAACTCGTTTTGGAAATCATCTTTATTTTTTTCTAAAGGCATCTAAAACAGCTGATGTTAAGGTAAGATATCTTGAAAATATGGATTATTGGTTAGATTATTTTCCAAAACTAAATAACTTATTAACTGATTCGAATGACTGTAAAAAAGTAGTAATGCCATCTGATTTTTTTCAAAACTATGGTAAGGACTTCACAAAGGAAGATTTAGATCTATTTATTGAAAATTATCTTGAAAAAGGCTTGGTAAATTCTCACTTTGAAAATGATTGTGATCTTATTATTAATGTTCGAAGAGGGGATTTTTTTACAGATGAACACAAATACTTTTATGGATTTGATCAGATTGATTTTTTAAAAAAAGTACTTCAAAAATGTATGGCAAACACAACAAATTCTATTGGAATAGTTAGTGATGACATTGATTGGTGCAAAAATAATTTATCTCATCACCTTAATTTGAATCAATTTCAAAAAGTAATATTTTATAAAACAACACCTATGGAAGCATTAGTTATTTTATCTAGAGCTAAATCTCTTGTTATTATGAATTCAACTTTTTCCTATTGGGGCGCCTATCTAAACGAATTTTTCAACCCAAGATGTACAATTTATGCACCGGATTATAATACTTTAAATATAAGATTTGGGGAGATGATTACGAAATCGAAATCTTGGAACATAATCAGGGTCAAGCCATACAAAAGAAGGTTTTCAAAAATCATCATGAGAAAAAATAAAATATTAAGTAAAATAAGGAATTTGAAAAAGTAAATGAAAAAAATATATATCTGCCATACAGTTTATCATCTTTTGATCTCATTATTAAAATTGAATACAGAGGAGAGAAATATTCTTATTCTGGCTTATACGATACCGTATGTTCGTCATTTTGAAATGAAATTAAAGCTTTTAGAATGTGTAACAGATGTTATTGTGATAAATAAAGACGGACATATTTCGAATACTTTTTTTTCAGAAGGTGATGATATTTATATTTTTAATGATGGGACAATTATTGGAAATGACTTAAGAGTGCATAAAATCTTTTATCACTTGTTAGAGGATAGTCAAGATTATTATAGTTATAATATGCAATACTTTTCGGTTGGAAAAAGAGAACGGTTACTGTGGTTTTTTAATCATAATTTATCACCTTTTGGAAAAAGTAAATACGCTATAGATATTGAAGTAAACAATGTTTCAAAAGTGCTATATCGAGATGCAAGATTATCAAAAACTAGAGAAGTTTCACGGAGAGAATTATTTAATTCTATTAGTCAACGGAGAAAAGAGGAAATTTTTTCCCTTTTTCCTGAAATAACAAGTCTCACAATTCCAGAAAATTCTGTATTAATTTTAACTCAGCCATTATTTTTGGATCATTGGACAGAAGTAGCTCAAAGTGAAGATGAACAACTAAATTTTTATCAGTCTCTTATCGCTAATTATCCTCATTCTACAGTTTTTTTAAAACCTCACCCGAGAGATACTATTGATTATTCAGTCATTAAATCTATTGAAATTTTACCATCATATATTCCAATGGAGGTCATTGAGTTATTAATCATTGGTAAATTTAAAGTCGGTATAACGCATTCATCAACAGCTTTGAATTTTTTAGAATGTGTTGATTATAAAATAATGGTTCATAAATTTAAGGAAAAGTCATGGATGTGAAAAAATTATTTCAGTCGGGATTAATCTATACCGTTGGTAACCTTTTGATTCAAGGGCTAGCTTTTATTACCTTACCAATTTATACAAGATTGATTAGTGTAGAAGTGTTTGGTCAATATAGTTTATATGTGTCATGGGTTGGAATAATTAGTCTCTTTATTGGCCTACAGACCAGCGGTTCCCTTAGTTCAGGAAAAACAATCTACAAAGAAGAATTTGATAATTTTTCAAGTAGTGCATTAATGATTAGTAATATTAGCTTCTTAATCTTTTTTGTAATTAGTTATCTTTTTAGAAGTTTTTTTTCAAAATTATTGGGATTTTCGGAACTTGTATTTGTTTTATTGATCGTTCAAAGTTTTACTAATTATATTTTTAATTTCTTTGGACAATATTTTATCCAGTTGCAAAAAAGCTTTTTCAATTTTATTCTTTCCTTGTTAAATGCTTTATTTTCAGTTGGACTAACATTGAGCTTTTTGTTCTTTTCGGAAAATGATTTTTACTCCAGAATTTTTGGTGCACTTATCCCTAATATAATTGTTGCAGCCATTGCTATATTTTATATATATCAGCACAGTTCCGTACCTTTTAAAACAAAATATTTTTATTTTATTATCTCGATATCAATCCCTTTAATATTTCATTTGTTTGGACATCAAGTTTTAAATCAGCTTGATAGAATCATGTTAGCCTCCTACAAAGGAACTCGAGAAGTTGCATTATATAGTTTTGGTTACTCTCTTGGAATGCTTATACAGATAGTTCTTAATAGTATAAATACAGCTTGGGTACCGTGGTATTTTGAGGCAAAAAAAAATAAAGATACAAATCTTTCCACATACGTGAAAAACTATCAATATCTGGGTGTTTTGATTACACTTGGTTATCTTACTATTTTTCCAGAATTAGCAATAATCCTAGGTGGAAAAAATTATGCCGGAACTATTGATTTTATTTCAATTATTATTGTCAGCTATTTTTTGGTATTTCTATATACCTTCCCTGTGAACGTTCAGTTTTATCATGCCAACACAGTTTGGATTCCTATAGGGACTTTAATAGCAGCATTTTTTAATTGGGCAATAAATATCTATTTGATTCCGCATTATAGTAGCTTTGGAGCTGCTGTTGCGACATTACTATCTTATTCAATTCTACTTGTCTTTCATCATATCATTTCCAAAATAAAATACAATTATCATGAAGTGAATGCCAGAGACTATATTACATTAATTTCTATTGTTATTTGTTATGCACTAGTAATGAATGTATTGATTAAAATACCCGTATTGCGATTTTTTATAGGTTTCTTAATTTTATTGGGATACTATATTATTAACAAGAAAACAATTAGTTACTATATAAAGAAATTAAAAAGGAGTACATAAATGGTTTACATTATTGCTGAGATTGGTTGTAATCACAATGGAAATATTTCATTAGCAAAAAAAATGGTTGATGTGGCTGTTGAATGTGGTGTTGATGCTGTTAAGTTTCAAACGTTTAAGGCGGAGAAATTAATTTCAAAATTTGCTCCCAAAGCAGAGTATCAAAAAGTGACAACAGGTACATTGGATAGTCAATTAGAAATGACTAAGCGATTGGAACTAAGTTTTGATGAATACTTAGAAATGCGAAATTATGCACTTAATAAAGGAGTTGATACTTTTTCTACCCCTTTTGATGAGGAGTCGTTAAACTTTTTGATTTCAACAGATATGCCAGTCTATAAGATTCCGTCAGGGGAGATCACCAATCTACCTTATCTTGAAAAAATTGGGAAACAAAAGAAAAAAGTTATTCTTTCGACTGGTATGGCAATGATGGATGAGATTCATCGAGCAGTAGAAATTCTTCAACAAAATGGTACAAATGATATTTCGATTTTACATTGTACAACTGAGTACCCAACGCCATATTCATCATTAAATTTAAATGTTATCCATACACTCAAAGAAGAGTTTCCAGAGTTTACCATAGGATATTCTGATCATTCAATTGGTTCAGAAGTTCCTATTGCTGCGGTAGCAATGGGGGCAGAAGTAATTGAAAAACATTTCACCTTGGATACTGAAATGGAAGGTCCTGATCATAAAGCAAGTGCAACTCCTGAAATTCTAGAAGCTTTAGTGAAAGGAATTAGAATTATTGAACAGTCTTTAGGGCGCTTTGAAAAAATTCCAGACCCAGTAGAAGAAAAAAATAAAATAGTTGCTCGAAAATCTGTAGTAGCTTTAGGGGCGATTAAAAAGGGAGAAATATTTACAGAGAAAAATATTACAGTAAAACGCCCAGGAAACGGAATATCTCCAATGTTTTGGTATGATATCTTAGGAAAAGAAGCACAAGTTAGTTTCGAAGAGGATGAAATAATCTGTGATTCCCGATTTGAAAATCAATTGTAGTAATTATTATTTGAAATACATTGGAATATAATATGAAAAAAATTTGTTTGGTTACGGGTTCACGTGCTGAATATGGCATTATGAGACCATTAATTCAAAAACTTTCTGAAGATTGTGAAATAAGTCTTGATATTATTGCTACGGCAATGCACCTTGAAGAAAAATATGGAAATACTTTCCTTCAACTTGAAAGGGATGGTTTTCATATTGCTTATAAAATACCACTCAACCTAATTGATACTAAGAAAGAGACAGTATCAAAAAGTATGTCAACATTACATTTAAATTTGACTGATATTTTTCAAAAAAATGTATATGATTTAGTTATTGTTTTAGGTGATCGCTATGAAATATTGCCAGTTGTAAATGTTGCGTTAATTTATAATGTCCCAGTTTGTCATTTGCATGGTGGTGAGACATCACTAGGAAATTTTGATGAATATATTCGTCATGCTGTAACTAAGATGAGTCATTTACATCTTGTAGCTACTGAAAAGTTTCGCAAACGTGTTATTCAGATGGGAGAGAGCCCTAGATTTGTTATTAATACGGGATCATTAGGTGTTGAAAACGCATTATCAATTCCACCCTTATCAAAAAACGAATTAGAAGAACAATTAACTATTAGTTTGGAGGAAAAATACTTAGTTGTATTATATCATCCTGTAACTTTTGAAGAAGGACTTTCTGCTGGAGCTCAGATGTCAATCGTATTGGATACTTTAAGTAGATTTGGAAAACAATGTATCTTTATTGGTTCTAATTCAGATACTGGTTCTGATGAAATTTCTTTAGAAATTTCATCTTATCTTGAAAATCATCAAAATTGTTATAGTTTTGCTTCATTGTCAACACAACAGTATCACTCACTAATAAGACATTCAATTGGGTTAGTTGGTAATTCATCATCTGGTTTAATAGAAGTTCCTTCCTTAAGTAAGCCAACGTTGAATATTGGTGATAGACAGAAAGGACGTCTCTGTGGTAAAAGTGTTTTAAATACTCCTGTGACTTGTGATGAAATTCTAATGGGGTTAGAAGAGATGGAAAAAATAGTTGATTTTTCTAATCCTTATTACCAACCTAATGCCTCTTTAAATGCTTATAATGCTATCAAGAATTACCTTGATGAATGTCCATCAATTTCGCAGCCATTTTATGATTTAGACGAGGTATTTGATTTATGAAAAAAAAGTTAGCTTTTTTAGGAGCTGGAAGTCATGCAGATGCTATTGTACCAGTAATAGATAATCTATCTTACGAATTTATTGGTTTTTTTGATGATAAGGATATTTCAGAACATGATGGTTACCCTGTCTTAGGGAGAATGTATGATGTCTTGAAATTTTTAGATAATGGTATGATAGATGCTGTATTTATTACAATTGGAGATAATGCTAAAAGGCGTGAACTTTTTGATTATGTTGCAAAGAACTATTATCATTCTATTATTAATATTATTAGTCCAGATGCCTTAGTTTTAACACCAGAAAGTATATGTGGTAGAGGAATATTTATTGGTTTCGGGGCTTTTATTGGTTCAAAAGTTCAACTGTTTGATAATAACGTAGTTAATACTGGAGCATTGATTGAACACCATACTATCGTTAAGTCACATTGTAATATTGCCCCAAATGCAACGATAAATGGTCTATGTAAAATTGAAGAGGAAGTTTACTTTGGTAGTGCTAGTGTCATTACTCAAACATTAAGCATTACTTCACAGACAATAATTGGTGCGGGGGCAGTTATTATTAGTGATATTGTTGAGAGTGGTACATATGTTGGAATTCCAGCAAAAAAAATTAAGTAGAGGACTAAAAAAATGAAACCGATATGTATAATTCCTGCTCGTTCTGGTTCAAAAGGGTTACCTGATAAAAATATGCTTTATCTTTCTGGAAAACCTATGATTTTTCATACAATAGATGCTGCACTTAAAACAGGATTGTTCGAACAAGAAAATATTTTTGTAAGTACGGATTCAGAATTATATCGCGATATTTGTTTGGAGCGTGGTATCTCTGTTGTGATGAGAAATGCAAAGTATGCCTCTGATACAGCTACTTCATACGATATGATTCAAGATTTTTTAACTGAATTTGATGATGATCAAGTATTTGTTTTGTTGCAAGTGACATCACCATTAAGGAAAGCGTGGCATATCGAAGAAGCAATAAATTACTATCTTTCTCATGATGTTGATAATGTTGTTAGTTTTTCTGAAGTAGACAAGCATCCAAACCTTTTCACAACATTGTCGTCTGATGGTTATGCTCAGGATATGGTTGGTGCTGACAGAGGTTACCGTAGGCAAGAGTTACAAAAACTTTACTATCCAAATGGAGCTATCTATATTTCTGATAAGAAAACTTATTTATCAAATAAGAGCTTTTTTACAAAAAAAACTTATGCTTATGAAATGTCAAAGGAATATTCTTTAGATGTTGATACTCATGATGATTTTATCCATGTAATTGGACACTTATTTTTTGACTATAAGCGAAGAGAGAACGAAAATAAAGATTTTTATAGAGACAATTATCTTAAGTTAATTTGTTATGATTCTTCAAAACTTATTTTGGGCGATTCAAGAATGCTTACTATATCAATAGAAGGATATAGTAACTATTCACAAGGCGGAGTAACCTTATCCACATTATTGGAAAATATTGATACCATTTTAACAGAAAATATAAAAGAAGTTTTTGTATCAATTGGTGTTAACGATCTAATAGTTGGGTCAAATATAGATAAAATTTGTAGGGATTTTGAAAAGCTATTTAATACCTTTTCTTCAAGAAATATTAGTTATTACATGACTACTATTGCTTATACTTTATTTAGAGATTCTGTCAAAAATAGTGATATCAAGAAAGTCAATACTTGGTTATTAGATTATAGTCGAAAAAAAAATATACCAATATTTGATATAAATAAGTTAGTTGCCCAAAATGAAGTTCTAGACTATCAAAAAACGTCAGATGGTTTACATTTTAAAAAAAATGTAGAAAATAAGCTACAAGATAGCTATATGGAATTTTTATCAAATAATAAATGAGATTTATGTAAATTGCTACTTATTTTTTAAAAGTAAACAAAGAAGTAAGATCTAAGTATATTTTGGAATTATTATAAAATTCTCTTTTCTGAAATAAGTATTTTTTACCTAAGGAACTTAAAGAAGCATTCAAACAAGAGTCACAAGCTATTATTGCCAACAGATATGACGATGCCCTTGATGATGTCGAAAACAAGGTCTACACGAGAGATTTGTTTAGACGTGACTAATTTCTTCCTTTCAGTTACTTTTCAAGGAATTGAATTGCCCTTTTAGGTGTCTTGTGTTATATTAATAATATAGTTTTCCATGGAAGAGTTTTCAAAGAAGGGGTGTCATATGAGTCGTACTGGGCAAAATGGTCATAAAATATTAATACAAAAATTATTGGTCAGTATTCATTATTTGACACTGTTTAAGGATGAGTTACAGTTGGTTGAGCGGACACCTTCTATTTTAGGTGGTGAATTTTCTGCTCATTCTGTTCAGTCTGAACTCGGTGAAATTGTTTCAGTCATTAATCAATTGGATTACCAACAACGGTTGATTGAATCAACTTTCTGGTATGAAGAGAAAGCATTCAAATTAATGAATAAAACTCTTCAAATTGTGGATACATGGATTCATGGCTTGGAAAATTTGGTTGATCTTTGTCAGGACAAGGAGGTCTTTCAAGCTATTCTTGGAGACAAACGGATTCGTGTTTTTGGTGTCTTGATTGATGTCTTTTCATCATTGAAAATCATTGTCATGTCATTAAAAGAGGTTCCAGTTCCACCTGTATTATATGACCAAATCAAAATGGTCAATATTGAAGAAGAAGCCTTTATTAAACATTACCAAAGTCCCAAGCAGGCTGCACCAGAAGCCCTTGGTATTAGAGAATAAGACTGATGACCTATCTTTTGGATAGGTTTTTTCATCCTCTCAAATAGGCTAACTCCACTTTAGTATTTTCAAATCGTTTAAATACCTTTTTTATTATTGTCTTTTCATTTTAGCGATAATTATGTTACAATTTATTTTAATAGATTCACATGTATTCGGTTTTTGATGTATGTAGTATCTGTTAATATTGTTTATTCAAACTAAAATTTAGGGGGTAGTAGTGATGGAGAGAGTCACGAGGAAACTAAGTAATCTATTGATAACTGTTATCATTTTATTCGGAGGTCTTGCGAGTAGTTTAGTATTTACGACGGTAGTATTGGCTCAAGGTAGTGATATTAGTTCGACAGTAGTGACTGACTTAAGTGTTTCTAGCACAGAAATTCAAGATGGCGGTAAAGTAGCTGTTACAGTAAATTTTGCTGAGAATTCGAGTCATAATATTCAGAATGGGGATACAATAACTGTTGGTTGGACGAATAGTGGCCAACCTACCTTTAATGGATACGCCAAAACGCTTCCGTTGACGGTTAAAGGTGTTAATGTCGGAGAAGCTGTTATTAGACAAGACGGAGCAACCATTACATTTAATAGCAGTGTTGATAATTTAGAGGATGTTTCGGGATACGTTACCTTTGAAATTGAAGGTAGAAATACCACTAATACCACTTCGGAAGATAAGAAGTCAGGAACTATATTTTCAGGAGGCAAAAGCACGACTGTAACTGTAGTTAAACCGGAAGCAGGTGTAAATAGTGTCTTCTATTACAAGACAGGTAGCATGTACACTTCGGATACAGAACATGTTAACTGGTGGTTGAATGCAAACTTAAACAAATCATACGTAGATTCAGATATTCGTATTGAAGATAGCATTCAAGGAGGGCAAGAACTTGTTACAGATAGTTTTGAAATTACTGTATCAGGTAACTCTAATACGACACTATCAGGAGCAAATGCTCTAACAGATTTTGCAAAACAGTATCCTGGTTCAAGTATTACAGTTAATGGCAATAATATAACAGTAGTTATTGCCCAAGGCTATGCCTCCCTAAATCAATTTTCGATTTATTATAAGACAAAAATCACAGACCAAAGCCAAAAGCAATTTGTTAATAATTCTAAAGCTTGGTATACAGAAAATGGTAAAGATGCTGTCAATGGTGAAGACTTCAACTATGCTGTTGATAACGTTAATGCCAATGCAGGTGTTACAGGTACAGTGAAGGGTGAGTTGAAAATTGTCAAGAAAACTAAAGGAACAGCAATTGCTATTCCCGGTGTAACATTTGAATTGAAAAATACAGAAGGAACAGCAATTTTAAATGGTGAAGCAGTCTTAAAGCTAGTAACTGATGCTAATGGTGTTGCTAATGTAAAAGGATTGCCAGTTGGAAATTATGTTGTTAAAGAAGTCTCTGCCCCAGATTGGATTGATTTTGATTTATTAAAGAGTCAAGAATTGACATTCACTGTTAATGATTCTGATAGAGAAGGAACTCTCCTTAATGTCGAGAATGAAACCAAAAAGACAACTGTATCAGGAACTAAGACTTGGAATGATAATCGTAATCAAGATGGTAAGCGTCCTGCTTCAATTACTGTAAACTTACTAGCTAATGGTGAAAAAGTAGCCTCTAAAGAAGTTACAGCTTCTGAAAATTGGGCATACAGTTTTGATAATCTTGAAGCTTACAAAGATGGCAAACAAATTAACTACACTGTCACAGAGGAACCTGTTGCTGATTATACAACTACAGTGGATGGCTATAACTTGATCAATAGCTATACACCAGGTAAAACAGCAGTGACAGTTAATAAAGTGTGGTCAGATAATAACAACCAAGATGGTAAACGTCCTACTAGTGTTAGTGTTCAACTTTACGTTAATGGTGAAGCAGTAGATGGTAAGGTACTTGAGTTGACACCTGACAACAATTGGACAGCCCAATTCACTAACCTTGATGAGAAAGCTGACGGTAAAGTAATCAGCTACACTGTTAAAGAAGTGACTGTTCCATCAGGCTATATTTCTACAGTTGACGCTACAGATGCCAAAAACTTTATTATTACAAATGCTTACACAACTGAAACAACAGAGGTTTCAGGAACTAAGACTTGGAAAGATGGCGATGACAAGGATGGTATTCGTCCGAATGCCATTACAGTTAAACTTTTAGCAAATGGTCAAGATACTGGATTAACTACTGTAGCCACAGCCGATACTAAGTGGTCTTATACATTCAAAAATATTGCAAAATATGCTAACGGTAAAGCAATTAGCTACAGCGTTGAAGAAGTTAATGTCCCGTTAGGTTACACAGCTACTGTTGATGGTATGAATATTACTAATAGCTATACGCCTAAGCAAGATAAGCCAACTCCTCCATCAAAATCAAATGATAAGCCAACTAAAAAAGATGAGCCAACTTCTCTAGCAAACTCAAATACCAAGCCAACTAAAAAAGAAAAGCTTCCATTGACTAATAGTATAGATAATCCAATCTACGCTATCTTTGGACTTATCTTACTTGGACTCGGTATTGGGTACACCATTCGCAAGAAAAAACTAGAGAACGGTTAATTTAGCTTGAGACATACCTAATCTAATGTATCATACAGTAATTAATACCCATTTTTCTTTTCAATTGTTGGAGCCTAGTCATTAAGAAGGCGCTTGATCAATTGGAATGGGGTGATAATTGTGAATACTGAGAAAGGACGATTGTGTTCCTTTCTTTTTTTTATATTTAGAGCGATTAGTATCTTATTTTTTGCCTTATCAAATCTTTCATTCTTAAAGCACTCGCCAAGTTCCACATCAACTTCTTTTTGACAGGCTCCCTAAAAAACGGTATAATAAGGAAAATCAAATACCTTTAAAAAAGTCCAGAGAGGCTTAGAAGGTTTACATGTCTAAATGGAGTGCATCTGCACGCCAACTTTTCTGTAACCTTGCTTCTTTGGAAGTGAGGTTTTTTAGTAGTCGGCAGGTGCCCACAGAAAGGAAAGTAGATGTACGAAGAACGTCCCATTATTGCGCTAGATTTTCCCTCAGTTGAGGAATTAAAATCCTTCCTAAGCTTATTTCCCAAAGAGGAGAAGCTTTATGTCAAAATAGGCATGGAATTGTATTATGCCGCCGGCCCAGAAATTGTTCGTTATGTGAAATCTCTCGGTCACAGCGTCTTTCTTGATTTGAAGTTACACGATATTCCCAATACGGTTAAGTCGACAATGAAGGTTCTGTCAAGAATGGGTATCGACATGACAACAGTACAAGCAGCTGGTGGTCTTGAGATGCTTCAGGCTGCGCGTCAGGGGCTGGGTGATGGTCCAATCTTGATAGCTGTGACACAATTAACATCAACCAGTGAAACAATGATGCAAGAAGACCAAAATATTCAAACCAGTCTCTTAGAGTCCGTTTTACACTATGCCAAACGGACGGCACTTGCAGGATTAGATGGTGTTGTTTGTTCAGCCCATGAGGTTGCAGCTATTAAGGCAGTAACACCAGATAGCTTTGTCTGTTTAACACCAGGTATTCGACCAACTGGTTCAGACATTGGTGATCAAAAGCGGATTATGACCCCTAGTCAGGCTAAGGCGATCGGCAGTGATTATATTGTCGTTGGTCGCCCGATTACACTTGCTAAAGATCCTGTGGCTGCTTATCAGGCTATTAAAACTGAATGGAATGCTTAAGGCAATTAAACCTTACTTAACTTATTTTAAAGGAGCTTACTATGACATTATCATCTCAAATTGCAGCAGAACTACTTGATATTCAGGCTGTCTATTTAAAGCCAGAAGAGCCATTTACCTGGGCATCAGGTATTAAATCACCTATCTACACGGATAATCGAATTACTTTGTCATACCCAGAAACACGGACACTTATTGAAAATGGTTTTGTGGAAACTATTCGCGCACATTACCCAGATGTTGAGGTGATTGCTGGAACAGCTACCGCTGGTATTCCACACGGTGCTATCATTGCTGATAAGATGGCCTTACCATTTGCTTACATCCGTAGTAAAGCAAAAGATCACGGAGCTGGTAATCAAGTTGAAGGACGTGTCTTATCTGGTCAAAAAATGGTTATCATTGAGGATTTAATTTCAACAGGCGGGTCGGTACTTGATGCGGCTGCGGCAGCTATTCGTGAAGGAGCTGAAGTTCTAGGAGTTGTGGCTATTTTCACTTACCAATTGCCCAAAGCTACAGTTAGCTTTGAAGAGGCAGGGCTTGATCTGATGACGTTAACAAATTACTCTGAACTCATTAAAGTAGCAAAAGTCAAAGGTTATATTGATGCTGATGGTTTACAACTCTTGAAGAAATTTAAAGAAGATCAAGAAAATTGGCACAAGTAACCAAAATGCAGGGTAATCCTGTTTTTTTGATGGGGGATGTTACAATGAGTTGTGATAGCTTTGATTAAAAGGAGATTATAAAAGGATGGGATATAAAGAACTCTTAAATAGTAATAAGATGCCTTATTTGGAAACGGACCGCTTTATTCATATGAAAGATGACATCTTGTCTGAACGGTATTATTCTAATTATATTGATTACAAGGTTTCGCCACATCTTGAGCAACTAAAAGCGGATTTGAAGTACTTGCGTGATGAACAAGTCAATTACACTCACGCTTATGCCATGCTAAACTTTCCTGAGAATGTTGACTTGAGTGAGGAACTAACTGATTATTTAACAGCCAAAGGATTTCAGTTTTACCGTCATATCATTTTTACCAACCAGTTCAACAATCTCAAACTCAGTCAAAAAGAGATTAGTCCAATAATAATTGAAGAGTTACAGGCCGAAGATTTCTCTGATTATCTAGACTTGAAATATGCACAAAGTTTAACCTACGGGAAAGATTTTGCTGATCAAATGTTAGCATACAATACCTATCACTTGCCTGAAAAAGGCTCCAGAATATATGTAGCTAAAGACGGTGATACCTTAGTGGGTGATGTAACTGCTTGGGAGTATGGCGATTTTCTTGAGATTGATGATTTTAGTTTAGTTGACGGTTATCGTGGCAGGGGAATTGGCTCAGCCTTACAGCGAAAAGCTGCTCAGAATTTTGAAAAACTTATACTCATCTCAGAGGAGGAAAACCGACAAATGTATGAACATCAGGGGTATCAGGAAGTCGCATTTTACTGGAATGCTTTGTATACTGAACATCCTCTCAAAACGAGTAGCTAAGGGAAAAAAGCAGATAAAGTAATAGTGATTTTTCCTTAAATATGGTATAACCTTACATATTAGAGGAGAGAAAAATGTTAACAAAAGAAAATATTAGCAGCGTTCAGGACAAATTTGGTGGTCGTGATTTCCCAAAGTTAGTAGAGGCATTTATTGACATGGGCATGGTCACAAATACGATTAACATTCAAACAGGCTCTGCAGTTTATAGAGATGCTCAAGGTCATCAGCTAGCAATGCCAGCTTACCAAGTCGACTCTATTGCACAAGAAGTTAATAGAGACTACTTTTTGAAACAATTACAAGTACACCAAAAAGGGCAGACTGATTTTCCCACTTTTTGCCAAGATACTGCTGACTCAGGCATTTATAAATGGGATGTTGACTTATTAGCAAAGACCTGTACTTATTATGATTTACATAACCAAATGGTCTATAGTGAACCGATTCCAGTATAAACTGATGATTTAGTAAAAATTTGTCGTCATGAGGCAGTGTAAAAGCAAGCATTAAGTTAGTAGGAGAATACTAAGTGTTAGAATTTAAAGATGCCACAGCAATGGCTGAAGCTGTAAGGACTGGACAAGTTAGTCCAAGAGATTTAGTGTTAGAAACCATTAAGAAAGCAAATCTACTAAACCCAGAACTCAATGCAATAGTTGATACCAGATATGATAAAGCATTAATTGAAGCAGAAACACGAGATTTCAAGGATAAGCCATTTGCCGGTGTTCCCATTTACTTAAAAGACTTAGGGATGGATATGGTGGGTGAATTGGCCGGATCTGGTTCCAAATTATTTAAAAACTATAAGGCAAGTAGCTCGACACATTATGTCCAAGCTTTAGAAGAACTAGGCTTTATTATTTTAGGGCGCTCAAATACCCCGGAGTTTGGGTTTAAAAATATTTCTGATAGCAAAGCTTTTGGTGCAGTTAATCTACCAATGGATAAGTCGCGTAATGCAGGGGGCTCGTCGGGTGGTGCTGCAGCATTAGTTTCTTCAGGGATTAGTCTGTTAGCTCCGGCTAGTGATGGTGGTGGTTCCATTAGAATTCCTGCCTCTTTTAATGGCTTGATTGGCTTGAAAACTAGTCGTGGTCGTATTCCAACAGGACCTAAAACCTATCGCAGTTGGCAGGGAGCTGCCATTCAATTTGCACTGACAAAATCTGTGCGTGATACCAGAAACTTACTATTTCATTTGCAAGCTTGTCAGATAGAGAGCCCATTTTCTCTGCCAATGCTAACAGCTGAACAATTGTTTGATGTTTCCTTACCTGCTATCAAGGTGGCCTATTTGACGAAGCATCCTGATGGTTCAGAGTGTCCATCTGAGGCAAAAAATGCTGTTTTAAGTGCTGTGCAATTCCTTAAAGACCAAGGGCATCAGGTAGTTGAGCTGGACGAGGCACCGCTTGATATGGCGCAAGTGTTTGAGAATTACTATGTCATGAATTCAGTGGAGACGGCGGCCATGTTTGATGAGATTGAAGCCTCACTTGGTCGTCCAATGGAAAAAGAGGACATGGAAACAATGACCTGGGCCATTTACCAAAGTGGTCAGCGCGTGCTTGCTAAGGATTATTCAAGGCTGCTACACGAGTGGGATCATTTCAGTAAAGTGATGGCAGATTTTCATCAGACTTATGATCTGTTGCTGACACCAACGACGATGGATGTCGCGCCAAAACATGGTCAACTTGATCCTGATGCGGTTCTTTTGGAAAAATTGGCAAATGCCGAGAACTATCCAGGTACAGAACAGTTGCAACTTGTGACAGAGATGTTTAAACCAGGCCAGGCTTTAAATCCTTATACTTCTATAGCAAATCTAACTGGTCAACCAGCTATTTCATTACCTAGCCATCAGACAGCATCTGGCTTGCCTATAGGCATTCAATTGCTTGCTGCTAAAGGAAGGGAAGACTTATTGCTACAAGTAGCAGAAATCTTTGAACAAAATGGCAGATTGATACAGTAATCTTATTTTTATATAACATATGCTAAAAGGGAAGGTTATTATAGGATAGCTTCTCTTTTTCTGTAAGCATTGTCATCACTCATTTTAAAGTGACAATGGTATACTAGTTAGTGCATAGGAGAAATATCAGATCACTGAATTTTTTTCAAGTAACAGTAGGGATCGTTTTCTAAATTTATTAAAAATTAGAACCTGTCACCTAAAATATATTAAAGAAAAGGAATCTTATAATGAATAAAAAACTTATTCTAATTCTCTCAGTTTTTGCAAGCTTGCTTGTTTTAGTAGCTTGCTCTTCCAACAGTAAGTCTGGTGAAGGCAATTGGCAATCAATCCAGAAAAAAGGAGAGTTGAGGGTTGCAACATCGGGTACCTTATTCCCACAATCGTTTCATGATAAAAGCAATAATAGCTTAACAGGATATGATGTTGAAATCATGAAAGAAGTTGGAAAACGCCTTGGCTTAAAAGTTAAATTTACTGAAATGGGTGTTGACGGTATGTTAACAGCTTTGAATAGTAATCAAATTGATATTGCTGGATACTCGATTGAAAAAGACAGTAAAAATGCTAAGAAATTCCTTTATACTGATGCACATAAATATTCATTTGGATCGATGATTGTCCGTCAGTCAGATGATTCAGGTATTAAATCACTTGACGATTTAAAAGGTAAAAAAGCAGCTGGCGCTTCAACGACATCTTATATGAAAGTGGCTAAAAAATATGGGGCAGAGCTTGTTATTTATGATAATGTGACAAATGATGTCTATCTTCAAGACGTTGCTAACGGACGTACAGATGTCATCTTAAATGATTTTTATTTACAATCAATGGCTTCAAAAGCATTGCCAAATATTCCTGTAAAAGTTTTGAAAGATGTTTATTATAACCCTTCTGAGTCTAATTTTGCTATTAAATTAGGTAACACAGAATTGCAAAAACACGTTAATGCGACTATCAAAGAAATGAAAAAAGATGGTACCTTAACAAAACTTTCTGAAAAATTCTTTGCAGGAAAAGATGTGTCAAAAGAGAAAAAATATAACTTTAAAAAAGTTGACGTCTCAGATGTTGAGTAAGCAGTGATGGCAGTCACTTTATTCTTACAGGTATTGCTGTGACACAGGTCAACAAGCTATAGTTATAAGATGACAGGCAGTGTTTTAAATTTCTAACGATCTACTGATAAATTGACCTTTGGCTTACTTCCTTATCAAGCAAGAACTAGCTTAGTAGTATTAAGTATGGCATTTCTTATTGTTGATGATTGATAAGGGGGAATACAATTAGTGGTGGATAATTGGTCAATTGAAACGATAGTCTTATTTTTATATAATACATGCTAAAAGGGAAGTCTATTATAGGATAGCTTCTCTTTTTCTGTAAGCAATATCATAGTCCATGTTAAAGTGACCATGGTATACTAATTTTATTAACGAAAAGGAGTCTCTTTCATGAAAAGACACTATGCATTAGTTGGATTAGGACTTGTTGCCATTACTTTAACAGCTTGTTCTTCACAGACATCATCTCAAAGTAGTACTTGGGATAAGATTGAAAAAAAGGACCTTATTACTGTTGGTACTCCCAAAACCTATCAACCCACTTCATACCTTAATGATAAAAATGAATTGGTTGGTTATGAAGTTGATATGATGAAAGAAGTTGCAAAACGTCTTCATATTAAAGTTAAATTTGTTGAAACTGGATTTGACCAAGCCTTCACTTCTGTAGATAGTGGTCGTGTTGACTTAGCAATCAATAACTTTGACATCACAAAGAAACGTACAGCAAAGTATAATATGTCTGAACCTTATAAATATGGGGTTGGTGGCATGATTGTCCGTGCAGATGGTACTTCAGGAATTGCGAAGAAAGACTTAAGTGACTGGAAGGGCAAAAAAGCTGCCGGAGCTGATGGAACTGAGTACATGAAAGTAGCTAAAAAACAAGGTGCTAAACTAGTTACTTATGATAATGTCTCAAATGATGTTTATATCAATGATGTGACAAATGGTCGGACAGACTTTATTCCAAATGATTACCCAGCACAAAAATTATTTGTAGACTTCTTAAAATCAAAAGATCCAAAAATCAATATTAAAATGGCTGACGTACAATACAATCCGACAGATCAAGGTATTGTTATGAGTAAAAAAGATGACAGCCTCCTTAAAGTCATTAATAAGACAATTAAAGCCATGAAAAAAGATGGTAATTTGAAGAAAATTTCTGAAACTTACTATGGGGGTCAAGATTTAACCGTTCCATTTGGAAAAGATAAAAAGGTTCCTGTGATTGACACAAAAGACGTTGATTAGTAGGCAGGGTGAGGTAGTATGATCAATTTAGAATTAATTTGGAAAAGTTTTGGTTACGTTATAGGCGGCCTGCCCTATACCATTGGTATTGCAGCCCTAAGTTTCACAACTGGACTCTTTTTTGGGATATTACTAGCCGTTTTAGGACGCTCTCAAAATAAAGCATTGCAGATATTTGTAAAATCTTATGTCTCTCTGATGCGTGGGATTCCGATGATTGTTGTCCTGTTTATGTTATACTTTGGTCTGCCTTATTATGGTTTACAATTACCTGCTTTATTATGTGCCTATATTGGCTTTAGTTCAGTAAGCTCTGCTTATATTTCTGAAATCTTTCGGTCCTCGATTGAAGCCGTTGATAGCGGTCAATGGGAAGCGGCTCAAGCATTAGGACTATCCAAAAAATCAATTATTAAGAAAATAATTTTGCCACAAGCTATTCGGATAGCCATTCCACCACTTGGAAACGTCGTTGTTGATATGATTAAATCGACCTCACTTGCAGCTATGATTACTGTTCCTGATATCTTTCAGAACGCTAAAATTGTCGGTGGAAGAGAATGGGATTATATGTCAATGTACGTTTTAGTAGCTTTTATTTATTGGCTCTTGTGTTTTGGATTTGAACATTTTCAGAGACATATTGAAGCAAAATTCGTTTATTAAAGCAAAAACCGATTATTCCTCTTGGATTTTTGATTCCAAGAGGTTTTTTCATGAAAATATGGTAAAATATGACTAATACAATTGTAGAAATGAGGGATTTGCCTAATGCATAATTCTGTTTGGCATAACAAAATTAAAGCACAGTTGCCCGAACATTACTTTTCTAAGATTAATCATTTTTTAGATGATGTCTATGGGAAAGGGATTGTTTATCCACCACGAGAAAAGGTCTTTAATGCGTTAATTGCAACGCCATATGAACAAACTAAAGTATTGATTTTAGGTCAAGATCCTTATCATGGCCCCAACCAAGCCCAAGGTTTATCTTTCTCAGTCCCTGAAGAAATTGCTGCACCGCCATCTTTACAAAATATTTTAAAGGAATTAAGGACTGATATTGGTCCTCGTGACCATCATGACTTAAGTCCATGGGCAAAAGAAGGAGTGCTTCTTTTAAATGCCTGTTTAACCGTTCCTGAGCACCAGGCTAACGCACATGCTGGTCAAATATGGGAACCTTTTACAGATGCTGTTATCAGTGTTTTAAATGACAAAGAGAGTCCAGTTGTTTTTATCCTTTGGGGAGGTTATGCAAGGAAAAAGAAAAGATTAATTACTAATCCTATTCATAAAATTATTGAGAGCTCTCATCCAAGTCCCTTATCTTCTTATAGAGGATTTTTTGGCAGTAAACCATTTTCACAGTGTAATCAATTTTTAGTGGAACATGGACAAGACCCAATCAATTGGTTGGCTTAGTTATCAACTTGTATATAAGGAGTAGAGATGTTATTAATTAAAAACGGCAGACTAATTGACCCTAAATCAAATTTTGATAGGCAAGTTGATATTTTGATTGAAGATGATAAAATTGTTGAGATTTCAGCATCTATTGACAGAAAAGATGCTGAAATCATTGATGCGACTGGTTATGTTGTAGCCCCTGGCTTGGTTGATATTCATGTTCACTTCAGAGAACCTGGACAAACACATAAAGAAGATATCCATACGGGCGCACTGGCAGCAGCAGCAGGTGGTGTCACAACAGTTGTCATGATGGCTAATACCAATCCGATTATTTCAACAGTGGAAGTCTTGGAAGAGGTACTGGCTAGTGCAGCTAAGGAAAAGATCTCTATCTACACCAATGCCTCAGTGACGACCAATTTTGATGGCCAAAATCTGACTGACTTTAAAGGTTTGCTTGCTGCTGGAGCAGTATCCTTCTCAGATGATGGAATTCCTTTAGAAAGCTCAAAAGTTTTAAAAGAAGCCTTGGAATTAGCTCGTGATAACAATACCTTTATTGCCTTGCATGAGGAAGATCCAGCATTAAATGGGGTACTTGGTTTTAATGAAACCATTGCTAAAGAGCATTTCCATTTTTGTGGTGCAACTGGTGTTGCAGAGTATAGTATGATTGCCAGAGATGTGATGATTGCCTACGACAGTAAAGCACACGTTCATATCCAACATCTTTCAAAAGCGGAGTCAGTCAAAGTCGTTGAGTTTGCGCAAGCGATTGGTACACATGTCACAGCAGAAGTAGCCCCTCAACATTTCTCAAAAACAGAAGATCTCCTGTTAACAGCGGGAGCTGATGCGAAGATGAATCCGCCTTTACGATTAGAGTCAGATCGTCAAGCTGTCATTGAGGGCTTAAAATCAGGAGTTATTTCCATAATTGCCACTGATCACGCGCCTCATCACCGAGAGGAGAAGACAGTTGACAAAATTTGGGAAGCACCATCAGGCATGACCGGCTTAGAAACCTCGCTGTCACTTGGCTTAACGCACTTGGTTGCTCCAGGACACCTGTCCTTAATAGAATTTTTAGCAAAAATGACTAGTAATCCAGCGTCTTTATATCAATTTGATGCCGGCTATGTTGCTGAGAATGGCCCTGCAGACTTAGTTATCTTTTCTGATAAGGAAAAACGACGTATTACAGAACACTTTGCCTCAAAAGCCAGTAACTCACCATTTGTGGGTGAAGAGCTGTTTGGTAAGGTTAAATACACCATCGCCAAAGGACAAGTCGTCTATCAAGATGACGCATAATAAAAAAGCAGGGCTTAGGGCTCTGCTTCTTATTTATGTTTTTGTTTACTTAAGTTTAATCCCCAAGGAACTAGATTTTCTTCTTTTTGACGAATACGTTTAATATTATCTTTATGACGGTAGATAATGATAAAGGCTAAAAGACAACTCACAAGGATCAAAAAGCCATTATGTTCAGGTAAGAGGAAATGGAGTGACGGGAAAAGGAGGGCGCTGATAACAGCAATTAGCGCAACTGTAATACTTGATAGTGAAATCATGCTAAATAGGTATAAAATAACGACAAATACCAGCACTAAAAATAAGAAGTAGAGTGGCGCATAACCAAGTAAAACACCTGCACTGGTTGCAACTGCCTTACCCCCTTTAAATTTGGCAAATACTGGAAAAGTATGACCCAGGACTGCAAAAAATCCAATGACAAGAGGAGAGACTGCTGAGTAGCCAAATAAAACGGGTAATAAAGTAGCTACTGTTCCTTTTAGAACATCAACTGCCAAAGTGGCTACACCTGCTTTAATCCCTAAAATGCGAAAAGTATTTGTGGTACCAGTATTTCCTGAACCATGTTCCCGAAGATTAACCTTATAGAAACGCTGGCCAATCCATAAGCCTGTAGGAATTGAACCTAGGAAATAGGCAATAATAATTAAGATTAGTAAAGTCATAGCCATATTATACCATAAAGGATAATTGTGCGACTAGATTAAGAAAAAGAAAAAATAACTTTGCAAAATCTGCAAAAAACTTGTAAGATAAGAAAGATGAAAAAATCTGGAGGTCAGTCTTGGCTAAGAAAGAAATAAATATAAATAATTATAATGATGATGCCATTCAAGTTTTAGAAGGCTTGGACGCTGTTAGAAAGCGTCCTGGGATGTATATTGGTTCTACTGATGGTACAGGACTACATCATCTGATTTGGGAAATTGTCGACAATGCGGTCGATGAAGCACTCTCTGGTTTTGGTAATGCCATTAAGGTTACAATCAATAAAGATGGCTCTGTTAGTGTTGAAGATAGTGGTCGTGGGATGCCAACGGGTAAACACGCTATGGGGATACCAACTGTTCAAGTAATTTTTACAGTGCTTCATGCTGGTGGTAAGTTTGGACAAGGTGGTTATAAAACTTCTGGTGGGCTCCATGGAGTTGGCTCTTCTGTTGTTAATGCCTTGTCAGCATGGTTAGAAGTTGACATTACCCGTGATGGTGCTATCTACCGTCAACGCTTTGAGAATGGTGGTAAACCTGTTTCAACGCTGAAAAAAATAGGAACAGCACCAAAATCAAAAACAGGTACAACCGTTACCTTTATGCCTGATGATACCATCTTCTCAACAACAGACTTTAAATTTAATACCATTGCCGAACGTTTGAAAGAATCAGCATTCTTGTTAAAAGATGTGAAGATGACGCTGTCAGACTTACGTGGTGACGAACCAGTAGTGGAAGAGTTCCATTATGAAAATGGTGTCCAGGACTTTGTTGAATACCTAAATGAAGATAAAGAAACACTCACACCCGTAATCTATATTGAAGGACAAGATCAAGAATTCCAGGTTCAGGTTGCTCTTCAATATAACGATGGTTTCTCTGATAATATCTTATCTTTCGTTAATAACGTTCGTACTAAAGATGGTGGTAGTCATGAAACTGGTTTGAAATCAGCTATTACTAAAGTAATGAATGATTATGCTAGAAAAACTAATTTACTGAAAGAAAAAGATAAAAACTTGGAAGGCTCAGATTACCGCGAAGGACTGTCTGTTGTGCTTTCTATTCTTGTTCCGGAGCAACATTTACAATTCGAGGGACAAACCAAGGATAAACTTGGCTCGCCATTAGCTAGACCAGTTGTTGATGGGATTGTCTCAGACAAGCTAACTTACTTTCTGCTGGAAAATGGTGAGCTGGCTTCTAATCTTATCCGCAAAGCCATTAAAGCAAGGGATGCCCGTGAAGCTGCCCGTAAGGCACGTGATGAATCACGTAACGGCAAGAAAAACAAGAAGGACAAGGGCTTACTTTCTGGTAAGCTAACACCTGCTCAGTCTAAAAATCCTAAGAAAAATGAACTCTATTTAGTCGAAGGGAATTCTGCCGGCGGTTCAGCAAAACAAGGTCGTGATCGTAAGTTCCAGGCTATCCTACCTTTACGAGGTAAGGTTTTGAATACTGAAAAAGCGAAAATGGCTGATATTCTTAAAAATGAAGAAATCAACACCATGATTCATACCATTGGCGCTGGAGTTGGCGCAGATTTTTCAATTGAAGATATTAACTATGATAAAATCATCATCATGACCGATGCCGATACCGATGGAGCCCACATCCAGACGCTATTGTTAACCTTCTTTTACCGTTACATGCGTCCGCTTGTCGAGGAAGGCCATGTCTATATTGCCTTGCCACCATTCTATAAAATGTCTAAAGGCAAAGGGAAATCAGAAAAAATTGCCTATGCTTGGACCGATGGCGAATTAGATGATCTTCGTAAAGAATTTGGCAAAGGTGCCATGTTACAACGATACAAAGGACTTGGTGAAATGAATGCTGACCAGCTCTGGGAAACAACCATGGATCCAGAAACAAGAACCTTGATTCGGGTGACTATTGATGACCTAGCGCGTGCAGAGCGCAGAGTATCAGTCCTCATGGGTGATAAAGCAGCACCGCGCCGCCAATGGATTGAAGACAATGTCAAGTTCACCTTAGAAGAGAATACCGTCTTGGATGCTTAATTGTAAGTCGTTCCAATAATTCAAGTTGGACCAACAACCTCTTTTCAAATTTACAGAAAGGAATTGAACAAAGGCTAAATCCTCGGAAAAAAGATAACTCGCGACGGAAATCAGGATTTCCTGCAAGTTCCTATTTTTCAGTCGGATTCTTAACGCCTTTGTATCTTAATATTGAACAAAGGCTAAATCCTCTGTTCAGTATAATCCTTTCAAAATACAATACTCTTTTCAAAACAAAAGAAAGGAATTGAACCCGCCCTAGTTGCGGTGTAAAAAAGATAAATCTCCTAGCTCATCAGAATGAGCTGGCGATTTCCTATTTTTACTTGGCAACTGACGGGCTTGGTATCTTATTTTATGTCTAACATTCAAAATATGTCTTTAGAGGACATTATGGGGGAACGCTTTGGGCGTTATTCCAAATATATTATTCAGGAGCGGGCCCTTCCTGATATTCGGGATGGTCTAAAACCTGTACAACGTCGTATCCTTTATTCAATGAATAAGGATGGTAATACCTTCGAGAAAGGTTATCGTAAATCAGCTAAATCTGTCGGAAATATCATGGGTAACTTTCACCCTCATGGTGACAGTTCTATTTATGATGCCATGGTTCGCATGTCTCAGGATTGGAAAAACCGTGAAATCTTAGTTGAAATGCATGGTAACAATGGTTCCATGGATGGTGACCCACCAGCCGCGATGCGTTATACTGAGGCTCGCCTTTCCGAAATTTCTGGTTATCTTTTACAAGATATTGAGAAAAAAACAGTTCCATTTGCTTGGAACTTTGATGATACTGAAAAAGAACCGACGGTCTTGCCAGCTGCTTTTCCTAACCTTTTGGTTAATGGTGCAACTGGTATCTCTGCAGGTTATGCGACGGATATTCCACCACATAACCTAGCTGAGGTCATAGACGCAGTCGTTTATATGATTGACCATCCTAAAGCATCACTAGACAAGCTGATGGAATTTTTACCAGGACCTGATTTCCCAACAGGAGGAATCATCCAAGGTGCTGACGAAATCAAAAAGGCCTATGAAACTGGTAAAGGTCGCGTTATTGTTCGTTCAAAAACAGTATTTGAAACACTTAAAGGTGGTAAACAACAGATTGTTGTGACCGAAATCCCTTATGAAATTAACAAATCTGTTTTAGTTAAGAAAATTGATGACGTCCGGGTCAACAATAAAGTGCCTGGCATTGTTGAGGTCCGTGATGAATCAGACCGTACAGGACTTCGGATTGCTATTGAACTGAAAAAAGATGCAGATGCTCAAAATGTTTTAAATTACCTTTTGAAATACACTGACTTACAAGTCAACTATAATTTCAATATGGTTGCCATAGACAATTACACACCAAAACAAGTTGGCTTAATTAAAATTCTGTTCTCTTATATTGCCCATCGTAAATCAATTATAATTAAGCGTTCAAAATTTGATAAAGAAAAAGCTGAAAAGAGACTTCACATCGTAGAAGGTTTGATTCTTGTATTATCAATTTTGGATGAAGTGATTGCCCTTATCAGAGCATCTGATAATAAAGCAGATGCTAAAGAAAATCTAAAGATTTCTTATGCTTTTTCTGAAGAGCAAGCAGAAGCCATTGTTACCTTGCAACTCTATCGTTTAACAAATACAGATATTGTTACCCTTCAAAATGAAGAAAAAGAATTGCGTGATTTGATTACAACCTTATCAGCAATTATTGGTAACGAAGCGACAATGTATAACGTCATGAAGCGTGAGTTACGTGATGTTAAGAAAAAATTCGCTAATGCCCGTCGTTCAGAATTACAAATTGAAGCAGAAACAATTGAGATTAATACAGCTAGCTTGATTGTCGAAGAAGATACTTTCGTCAGTGTGACACGTGGCGGTTACCTCAAACGTACTAGTCCACGGTCATATAATGCTTCAAGCATTGATGAAATTGGCAAGCGTGATGATGACCAGTTGATATTTGTTGAGGCAGCTAAAACGACTCAACATCTCTTAATTTTCACCAATCAAGGAAATGTTATCTACAGACCAATTCATGAATTGACCGATATTCGTTGGAAAGAAACTGGTGAGCATTTATCCCAAGCGATAGCTAATTACGCAACTGATGAAGAAGTCCTATATGCTGAAATTGTCGATCAATTTGAACAGGGCACCTATTATTCAGTAACAAAATTAGGCCAAATCAAACGTTTTGAGCGAAAAGACTTGTCGCCATGGCGGACCTATCGTTCAAAATCAACGAAATACGCCAAGTTGAAGAACGATCAAGATTGTGTGGTTACTGTTGCCCCAATTCTGTTTGAAGATATCACATTAGTTTCGCACAATGGTTATGCTCTTCGTTTTTCTTATGAAGAGGTGCCCCTACAAGGGCTTAAATCAACTGGAGTGAAAGCCATGAACTTGAAAAATGACGACTACATAGCGTCTGCTTTCCTAGCACATACCGATTCATTCTTTGTCTTGACCCAACGCGGCAGTTTAAAACGGGTTGCCATGTCTGATATACCGCAAACAAGTCGTGCAAATCGGGGCTTACAAGTGTTGAGAGAATTAAAAAATAAACCGCACCGTGTCTTCTTAGCTGGTAGCGTTAGTGGATCAGCTAAAGCAAGTAGTATTGATTTATTCTCAACACCAGAAGAAAAATCAGAACATGAGACAATCTTGGAAGTGACCTCAAAAACGGGTCAAGTTCAAGATGTAATCTTGCAAAACTTAAACCTATCAGATCGCACAAGTAACGGATCATTTATTTCAGATTCAATTTCTGAACAAGAAGTATTTTCTGCCAGAGTAAAATAAAAAGAGTTTTCTCTTTTTATTTTTTATGATAATATTCAGAAAATAAAAAATCTTTTAAAAGCTAGATTTTTAGTGTACAATATAAAAAAATGAAATGAGGAAATCTATGACAGTGATGTTAGATTGGGAAAACTTAGGGTTTTCCTACCATAAATTACCATATCGCTATATCGCACATTTTAAAGATGGCCAATGGCAAAAAGGCAGTCTAAGTGAGGATTCAACGCTACATATTTCTGAAAGTTCACCAGCCTTGCATTATGGGCAGCAAGCTTTTGAAGGTATGAAAGCCTACCGCACAAAATCTGGCTCTATTCAGCTCTTTAGACCCGATCAAAATGCGAAACGTCTCCAAGATACTGCAGACCGCTTACTAATGCCGCAAGTCCCAACAGATATGTTTATTGATGCGGCAAAGCAAGTTGTTCTAGCAAACCAAGATTATGTTCCACCATATGGTAGCGGAGCTACTTTATATCTTAGACCTCTTTTAATTGGTGTTGGAGATATCATTGGTGTAAAACCGGCTGAAGAGTATATTTTCACTATTTTTGCTATGCCTGTAGGTGCTTATTTTAAAGGTGGCTTAGTTCCATCAAACTTTATTGTCTCTACGGAATTTGACCGTGCTGCACCTTACGGTACTGGTGCAGCTAAGGTAGGTGGCAATTACGCTGGATCACTCTTACCAGGTAAACGTGCAAAAGAGCAAGGCTTTTCAGATGTTATTTATTTAGATCCTGCGACACATACCAAAATTGAAGAAGTTGGCGCAGCTAATTTCTTTGGTATAACTAAAGATAATCAATTTATTACACCTATTAGTCCATCAATTCTACCATCAATTACAAAATATTCACTTTTAGAAATTGCAAAAGAACGTCTTGGTATGACTGCGATTGAGGGGGATATTCCGATTGATTGTTTGGATATGTTTGTTGAAGCAGGTGCTTGTGGAACAGCGGCAGTTATTTCACCAATCGGTGGTATCCAATACCAAGATAACTTCCATGTTTTTTACAGTGAAACAGAAGTTGGACCTGTGACGCGTCGTTTATATGATGAACTACTCGGAATTCAATTTGGTGACATTGAAGCACCTGAAGATTGGATCGTAAAAGTTGTCTAATTTAGTGAGCTTGTCCTTGCAAGCTCATTTATTTTTGTGTAAAATGTTAAAAGTGAGGTAAAGAATGAGTAAAAAAGATAAAAAAATTGAAATTCAATTAGTCGAAAGTAAAGTTACGCTTGAAGGAAAATCAGTTAATGGTTATCAATTACTAATTGGAAAAAGACTTGTCGGAGAAATTGCAGAGCTTGACGATCGGTTTGCTGTTTTGAAAAATTCTAACGTTGAAAGTTTTTTCAAGTCTCTGGAACAAGCAGTTGAAAACATCATTGAAAGCTACAATTTGAATCACTAAAAATGGTCAAAAACACTTGCGCAGTCACAAAATCTATGATAGAATAGTTTTTGTTGCTATGGAAAGATAGCGAAGAGGCTAAACGCGGCGGACTGTAAATCCGCTCCTTCGGGTTCGGGGGTTCGAATCCCTCTCTTTCCATTTTTTGGGGTATAGCCAAGCGGTAAGGCAAGGGACTTTGACTCCCTCATGCGTTGGTTCGAATCCAGCTACCCCAGTCAAAGGTATCAGTGAAAGCTGAGACCGTCAAAGATAAACATGTCGTTGCGGGCTACCTTGAGAAAATATATTGTTATCAAAAGCTAGCTGGAGCTAGCTTTTGTTGGAGGATTTTTTAGAATGAATGAATTTGAAGATTTGCTAAACAGTGTTAGCGAAGTAAACCCTGGTGATGTAGTCACTGCGGAAGTTTTAACAGTTGATAACGGTCAAGCAAACGTTGTTATTGATGGTACTGGCGTTGAAGGTGTATTAACTCTTCGTGAATTGACTAATGATCGTGATGCTGATATCAACGATTTTGTTAAAGCTGGCGACACAGTTGAAGTGCTTGTTCTTCGTCAAGTTGTAGGTAAAGATACTGATACAGTTACTTTCCTAGTATCTAAAAAACGTTTAGAAGCTCGTAAAGCATGGGACAAACTTGTTGGTCGTGAGGGTGAAGTTGTTACTGTTAAAGGAACACGCGCTGTTAAAGGCGGACTTTCAGTTGAATTTGAAGGTTTACGTGGATTTATCCCAGCTTCAATGATTGACACTCGTTTCGTACGTAACACTGAAAAATTTGTTGGTCAAGAATTTGATGCAAAAATCAAAGAAGTTGATGCAGCAGAAAATCGTTTCATCTTGTCACGTCGTGAAGTTATTGAAGAAACAGCTAAGGAAGCTCGCCAAGAAGTCTTCTCTAAACTTTCTGAAGGTTCAGTTGTAACTGGTACTGTTGCTCGTTTAACTAGCTTTGGAGCATTTATTGACCTTGGTGGTGTTGACGGACTTGTTCACGTGACTGAATTATCACATGAACGTAACGTTTCACCTAAATCAGTTGTTTCTGTTGGTGAAGAAGTAGAAGTTAAAGTACTTTCAATTGACGAAGAAGCTGGGCGTGTCTCACTTTCTCTTAAAGCTACAACGCCTGGACCATGGGACGGTGTTGAACAAAAACTTGCTCAAGGTGACGTAGTTGAAGGTAAAGTAAAACGTTTAACTGATTTCGGTGCTTTCGTAGAAGTTTTACCTGGAATTGATGGACTTGTTCACATTTCACAAATTTCTCACAAACGTGTTGAAAATCCAAAAGATGTACTTTCTGTAGGTCAAGAGGTTACTGTTAAAGTTCTTGAAGTAAATGCTGCTGATGAACGTGTCTCACTTTCAATCAAAGCTCTTGAAGAGCGTCCTGCTCAATCAGAGGAAAACAGCAACAACGCTAACAACAACAATAGCGAAAAACGTCAATCACGCCCACGTCGTCCAAAACGTGAAGCAAAACGTGATTATGAATTACCAGAAACTCAAACTGGTTTCTCTATGGCTGATTTATTTGGTGATATCGAATTATAATATAAAAAGTTAAGGTTATCCTTAACTTTCAGAGTGAAGACAAAGTATAGTCTTCACTTTTTTTGTTGCTTTTTATTTGGCAGGGACGTCAGCGACTTCCTTTAGGAATTCCATGACTCATTTTTTAGCCCAAGTCTAAAAAATGCCCTCTTATGCCATTTAAAAAGCATCAAAAAAAAGAGAGTCTATGTATTGTAATTTAAGTATTAGTAGGCTTTTGGGAGTATAATTAAAGTAGTAAGAGTTTACTGTGAGGAAAGCTTATGTTACATAAAGAAAATTTTGATTATAACCGTAATCAAGTAGGTTTTTATAGTATCGATGAATTGGTACCGTCAGATCATTTACTGCGTCAAATTGAAGAAACTGTTGATTTCACTTTCATCTATGATCTTGTTAAAGATACATACAGTGACGAAACAGGTCGACCTAGTTTAGACCCAGTTCTCTTGGTCAAGATTCCAATTATTCAATATTTTTGTGGCATCCGATCTATGCGTCAAACCATTAAAGATATTGAAGTTAATGTCGCTTATCGTTGGTTCTTAGGTCTAACTCTTGATGATAAAATCCCTCACTTTACCACCTATGGTAAGAATTATAGTCGTCGTTTTCAGGATGCCAATCTTATTGAAGGTATTTTTAAGCACGTATTAGGATTATGCTTTGATGCCAATCTCATTGCTCCTTCTGAAATTTTTGTAGATGGCACACATATCAAAGCTGCAGCTAATAGTCACAAGTACATCAATCAAGCGGTGACAACACAAGCTAAATTTATGAATGAGCAACTCGAAATAGAGATTAATCGAGACCGAGAGAAACACGAAAAAAAGCCATTAGGGCTAGCCAAAGAAAAGGAGCCTGTAAATAAGAAAGTCTCAACTACAGACCCTGAAAGTGGTTGGTTTCATAAGGGAGAACATAAAGATGTCTTCGCCTACACTAGTCAAGTAGCCTGTGATAAGAATGGTTGGGTTTTAGCTTATACTGTTGATGCAGGAAATTGTCACGATAGTCAAGCTTTCTCTGCCCTTTGGAATAAGATAGAGGGATTTCATCCAGACTTTATCATCGCTGACTCAGGCTACAAAACACCCAGTATTGCCAAATTGCTCTTGGATAAGAATGTTACACCAGTTTTCCCCTACACGCGACCACTTGGAAAGAAGGGAAAATTAAGACCAAAGGAATTTATTTATGATGAGTATTTTGATTGTTATATCTGTCCTGAAAACAATGTATTGTCCTATGCAACAACTAATCGATCTGGCTACCGTGAATACAAAAGTGATTCTCAAATTTGTATCAATTGTCCTTTACTAGGCATTTGTACAGAAAGTAAAAACCATCAAAAAGTGGTGACCCGACATATATGGAAAGCTTACCTAGAAAAGTGTGAAGAGATTAGACATCAAAGTGGAATGAAGGAACGCTATAAACTTCGTAAGCAAAGTGTTGAGCGACTTTTTGGAACAGCTAAAGAATACCACAACCTTCGATATACAAGAGAAATTGGACTGTCCAAAATGCGAGATAAAGTTGGACTCACTTTTGCGTGCTTAAATCTCAAAAAACTGGTTAAAATGATGGGCAGAAGGCCTTTTAATTTTTCCTTAAATTGCCTTTTTCTCCCTATTTTGGACGTAATATATGAATATAAGAAAAGACAAACCAGTAGGAAAACTAGTTTGTCTTCAATCTGAAAGTTAAGGTTATCCTTAACTTTTTTATTTTGTTTAGTTACGACAAACGCATGAAGAAAGATTTGTTTTCAGAAATGAAGATTCATAATGACAAAATCAATCAAAGTAGTAAACTAGAAGTGAGGTGACTATGACGATTGATTTTATTGTTTCTATTGCTGAACGAACAGCTGAATTGGATGGGCGTCAAGCTTGGAAAGTTCATTACCCGTTATCAACGATTCTCTTTTTAGTATTTTGTTGCCAACTAGCTGGTATTGAAACGTGGACGGAAATGGAAGATTTTATAGAAATGAATGAAGCTTCCTTTTCGAACTATGTGGATTTGAGCGCTGGTTGTCCATCTCATGATACTTTAGAAAGAGTGGTTAGTCTTGTTAATCCAGATTGTTTGAAAGAACTCAAAGTTCAATTTGAACAATCATTGATGAGCTTAGATGCTGTTCACAGACTTATTTCAGTGGATGGGAAAACGATTCGAGGTAACCGCAGTAAAGACCAGAGACCTATTCATATTGTGACGGCTTACGATGGTGGGCAATATCTTAGTTTAGGTCAGGTGGCGGTTGATGAGAAAAGTAATGAAATTATTGCTATACCTCAATTATTACGCACCATTGATATCCGCAAAGGAATTGTAACCATAGATGCCATGGGGACGCAAAGTGAAATCGTTGATACGATTATTAAAGGGAAAGCAGACTATTGCTTAGCTGTAAAAGGAAATCAAGAGACGCTTTATGATGATGTGAAGCTCTATTTTAGTGATGCTAAATTACTGGAGAAACTAGAACAAAAAGGACACTATTATCAGACAGTTGAGAAAGCTAGAGGACAGATTGAAGTTCGAGAATACTGGATAAGTCCTGACGTTAAGTGGTTGTGTCAAACCCATCCCAAATGGCATAAATTGCGTGGGATTGGAATGACTCGTACTACCATTGATAGGGATGGTCAACTGAGTCAAGAAGTACGTTATTTTATCTTTAGCTTTAAGCCTGATGTGATGACTTTTTCCCATAGTGTCCGAGGGCATTGGTCAGTAGAAAGTATGCATTGGTTATTGGATGTGGTTTATCGTGAAGACCATCATCAGACCCTGGATAAACGAGCTGCTTTTAACCTTAATCTAATCCGAAAAATGTGTTTATATTTCCTTAAAGTGATGGTGTTTCCCAAAAAGAACCTCAGTTATCGACGCAAACAACGGTATATCTCTGTTCATTTGGAAGATTACTTGGAACAATTATTTGGAAACAGAGGGTAAGAAAATGACCCGTTTAAAAAGCTATCTTTTCAAAAAAGATGTGAGGGCACAAAAAGGTGAGGAGAAAGTTTTCATGCGAAAGGCGTGTTTGTTTAGTAGGAACGTATTCCGAAAATGATTTAGTTATGGTATACTATTATTATTGTTCCACCTTTAGTGTAATGGATATCACCTAAGATTCCGGTTCTTAAGATGGGGGTTCGATTCCCTCAAGGTGGATAGAATATCGTTTAAAAGCCTTATAAAATAAGGGCTTTTATTTTGTATTCCGACATTTATCCGAAAAGTTTGGAAAAAGATAGAAAGAATATAATGATACAAATTTAAATTCTTTATAAATGTGGCTTTTACTTGAAATCCTTCTATTATCTATCCCTATATTAACTATAGGGATAGTTTCTAAAAACAACTTTTTGTAATCTATTTATTTATGAAGTTAATAAAAATGAGACAGGTTCTATACCTGCTCATTTTACTCTATAAGGCCCTTTTGAGACATATCAACTAATTTATCATTTTCAAATAAAAGTGAAATATTAGCACCTCTTACTTTAGATTTTAAGCCACTGATCCAGATTGCTTGTGTTTGGTCTTTTGCTGAGGATGTTGCCATTGTATAGTCATCAGGTTCAGTTAGTAGCTTAGTGACTTGGTTATAGGTCATTCCCTTTTTTAATTTATTGTAGTCTTTTTGAGAAATGTTCAAGTCTCTATTAAAAGCAAAATTGGAGATTGACTTGACGATTGTTGAGTTTTGGAACATATTTATTGTGATTGTAACGTGGTCAAAAGTCCATGTGTAGCTATCTAATTCAACATTACCAGCTGGTTTCTTATCATGTTTATTGGGTTCTCCGTAGAGTGATTTAAGGTCTTCTAAAGTTGATCCGCCTTTAAATTCGTTACTTGCTGAGGCTATCTTAATTTTTTCAAAAGCCAAACGTTTATCTTGGTGTGGTGAAGCTTGGGCACTTTTTTGTTTCAGAGTCGTTTTATCTTCTGATGATGATGATTTATCTGATTTATTTGAACAAGCTACTACAGAAATACAGAGTGTTGGTATAACTAGAATTTTTATTAGTTTTTTTAATGACATAATTACTTCCCAATCTAAAATATTACCTTCATTATATCATATTTCATGTTTCTTGTATTTACTCATTTCTTTTGTATATTCTGAACTGATAGTTGGGAGCTAATCATTTTTTTTTAATATAAAAATTTGATTACTCTTTAATTTGTCAGTTATGCTAGATTTAAGATTTTATGGTCATAATAATCTTATCATATAGCCATGTGTTTTGTGTTTTAATAGGTGCATACTGTCTGTAGATCTATTAATTGGAGCTAGTTTGGGTCTCTCTTTTTCACAAACATATGGTAAGTAATGTTTATGAAAAATAAAAAACCCTGATTTAACAAGGTTTTGGTAAGTTACGGCAACTTATAATAAGTTATTATGGAGCTGGTGGGAGTCGAACCCACGTCCAAACACCTGCCAACATATTTGTCTACAACCATAGGTTATGTCTTAATTTGACAAGTTAAGGACACATAACTCAAGCCATTAACTTGCGAGTCTATAAATCTCTTCTAAAGTGGCTAGACAGATACTTTAGCGTAGCTTGCTATTTTGAGACTTCAAACAGGACACAAGCAATCTTGTCGAAGTCACGCTAACTGGTTTTTAGGCAGCTAAAGCGTAAGTGTTTGTATTTTTTGCAGTTATATTTAACTGGCATTTTACATCTGCCGATGGGTCGCAAAACATGTCTCATAATGCCTGTCGAATCCGTAACAACCCCTTAAATAAGGGTAAGTTTTACTTACTTGTAGTATTATAACAAAATTTAAATTAGATAGCAAAATATCTTTGCTTATGGTATGATAAGAATATGAAAAATCACGATTCAAAAACCTATCAATTTATGCAAAAATTGTTTAAAGTATTAGGTATATTAGCCTTAATTGGCAGCTTTATATTAGCTTTTTGGCTATATAAGCTAGGGATACTTAATGATAAAAATGCCTTAAAGGATTTGGTCACTGCTTATCCATTTTGGGGACCTTCTATTTTTATTGTTGTCCAAATATTCCAAATTGTCTTCCCTGTCATTCCTGGAGGTTTGACAACTATAGCTGGATTTTTGATTTTTGGACCAATAGAAGGATTCTTGTATAATTATATCGGAATTATCATAGGGAGTTACCTTTTATTTGCTATTGTCAAAATTTATGGACGTAAATTTATCTTATTATTTGTTGATGAGAAAACTTTTTACCGCTATGAAAGACGACTTGAGACGCCAGGGTATGAAAAACTATTTATTTTCTGCATGGCTTCACCAATTTCACCTGCAGATGTAATGGTCATGGTTACAGGCTTAACTAATATGTCAGTGAAACGATTTATGACCATAATATTGATTACAAAACCGATTTCAGTTATTGGTTATGGCTATCTCTTTATCTTTGGCGGAGATATAGTGAAATGGTTTATGCATTAATGATTAGTAACTAAAATACAAAAAGACTTTAGTCCCAATTTCGGCTAAAGTCTTTTAGGTTACTGTAAATTCAATTTGTACTTAAGAATACCATAAGTAGCAAAGTAGAATGTAATGATTTCAAAAATGCTTTCAACTATTATAACGAAGTAATAGTTTGGTAGAAAAAGTTGTGACGTATCATTGCTACTAAAGTTAAAAATCTTAATATTGATAAAGAAGAACAGTAGGCTAGTAGCTATAGCGATTAGGAAATAGAATATAAAAGCTTTTAAACCCCGTCTGTTTGAAAAAAGTTGCCCAATTGAAATCGCTAAATAAATTAATAAAACGCCACCAATTGCAGACAAGAAATAGCTTGTAAGAAATAGAGCACTATTTGTTGGATGTTTCGAGAGAAATTCACCAATTTTTTCCATACCCATTTTTAGAATGCTTGAAGATATCTGTGGGATAAGCATGATTAGAGTTGCAAAAACTAAAATAATGCCATTGAAGAAACTCCAAATTAATGAAGATAAGAGTTTTGACAGAATGATTTGATGCTCTGAAACCGGTAATGTCATCGTTAAATAGCCTTCGCGACCGAAAACATTTTTGTTGAATCGGTTAATGATAATTAATAAGGTAGCAAGTAGTGATCCCGCTATTAGTGCGCCAAAAATTAAACTTAGGGCAAGTGGAAGTAGTTGGTTCAAAAGCTTCATAGTAGTATTTTGAGTGTTGCTTTCAAATTTTAACCATTTTAGGGTTGCTGAAAGTAAGCCTGCTATAGCTAGTATAGCTAAGTTGATTGCAAAATACCATTTACCAATAGACTTTAATTCGTATTTTAAAAGTTTACCAAACATTATTGTCTCCTATACTTTATAAGTTTCTCTAAATAGTGAGTCAATTGATTGCTTATGACTTTCCCTTAAATCATCGGCATTACCATTTAAATAGACACCTCCATCTTTAAGAAATATTATTTCATCCAAAATTGGTTCGATATCAGAAATTAAATGCGTCGAAATGAGAACTGAAGCATTATCACAATAATTATTAATGATTGTTTTTAGAATATAATCACGAGCTGCTGGATCAACACCACCAATTGGCTCATCTAAAATATAAAGCTTTGCTTTACGACTCATGACTAAAATTAATTGAACTTTTTCCTTGTTTCCTTTTGAAAGATTTTTAAGTTGTTCGTCTAAGTCTAAATTAAGATCTCTGAAGAGGCTATGAGCTTTTGCACGATCAAAATCGTCATAAAAATCAATGAAGTATTCGATAATATCTGAAATTTTCATATCTTCTCTTAAATATGAAGCATCTGGTAAATAGGAAATGACTTTTTTTGTCTCAATGGAAGGTCTAAAGCCATCAACGACAATGTCACCCATATCTGGTTGAATTAGTCCGTTAATTAATTTAATCAACGTTGTTTTTCCACTACCATTTGGTCCAAGTAATCCAACTATTTTTCCTGGTTTGATGGTAAGGCTCAAATCGTTAATAACTTTTTTTCTTTTATATGATTTAGAAACATGGTGTAACTGTAGTAAGTTGGTCATACTATACTTCCTCCGTGATAAAAGTCTCTAGGACTGGTAAGATTTCATTTCTAGCGAACCCCATTTTTGTCATGTTAGAAACAAAAGATTCTAATTCTTTTATTGCTAGTTCCCGCCTTTTTTGTGAAATCAGTTCTTGGTCATCAGTAACATATCGACCAGCAGTACGTTGTGAATATACCATGCCTTCACGTTCTAGTTCAGTAAATGCTCTTTGCATAGTATTTGGATTGACCCCAGCTTTTTCAGCATACTCTCTGACAGTTGGCAATTGATCTCCGATCCTTATTTCTTGACTGACAATTTGCATTTTTATATGTTGTGCAATTTGTGCATAAATGGGAGATTTTTCATCAAAATTCCAAGACATGTGTTCCCCTCTCTAATATAATTCAATTGGCAATTGAGTTATAATATATATCGAATTGTACCAAACCAATGATACAAAAAACAATTATGATTGTCAAGCATTCAGTTATTGAAGGGTTGTTATGGATTTTTGACAAAAATAAAAAATGGGCAACAAATGGATTTTCATAGTATAATAGAGGAAGCTACATCGGAAAGGAGAAGTCAGTGTTTGCACAACTAGAAACGAAAACAGTCTATTCTTTTATGGACAGTTTAATTGATTTGGATCGTTATTTTGTAGAAGCTAAAAAACTTGGCTATAAAACAATTGGTATCATGGATAAGGATAATCTATATGCTGCCTATCACTTTATTACTGGTTGTCAAAAGCATGGCCTCCAACCAGTATTGGGATTAGAAGTTGATTATCCCAGTCAGGATAAATTGACACGTTTATTTTTAATTGCCACAAACAATAAAGGCTACAAAAATCTTCTGAAACTGTCAACCATAAAAATGTCTGGAGACTTGATTCTAGCCGAGTTAGAAAACTTTTCAGAAGGACTTGTTGCAATTATTCCAGATCAAGAAAATAGTCAAGAACTTGATTTACCTCTTAAAACCTATTTTGGAATTTATCAGGAGACTAGATCAAACCCAACTAATTATCCTCTAATTGCTTTAAGAAGAGTTAGGTATTTTTCGGATAGTGATAGGGAAAGTTTGCAAGTTTTACATGCTATAAGAGACAATGTCAATTTAAATGAGACTGCTGTCATCATTGAGGGACAGTTTTTAGAGTCTGCAGCTAGCTTAACAGAGTTTTTTCAGGCTGAATTTCCAGAAGCTTTATCGAATCTTGAAGAACTAGTGTCAACTATTTCTTATCAATTTGATTCGGAACTAAAACTACCACGATTTAACCGTGAAATACCCGCAAAAGACCAACTACGTCAATTAACCGAAGAAGGCTTAACGAAAAAGAATCTTTGGACCACAAAATACCAGGAACGATTAGATAAGGAACTTCAGATTATTTCTGAAATGGGCTTTGATGATTACTTTTTAATTGTTTGGGACTTACTTCGATTTGGAAGAAGTAAGGGATATTATATGGGGATGGGGCGTGGTTCAGCTGCAGGATCTTTAGTGGCATATAGTTTAGAAATTACTGGTATTGATCCAATTAAGAATGACTTGCTCTTTGAGCGATTCTTAAATAAAGAGCGATATAGCATGCCTGATATTGATATTGATTTACCAGATATTTACCGTAGTGAATTTTTGCATTACGTTAGAAACCGATATGGTAGCGATCATTCAGCGCAAATTGTGACCTTTTCTACCTTTGGCCCCAAGCAGGCCATTCGTGATGTTTTTAAACGATTTGGCTTACCGGAATATGAACTTAGTCACTTAACTAAAAAAATAGGATTTAAAGACACACTTGATTCTGTTTATCAGAATAATATTAGCTTTAGGCAATTCGTCAACAGTCGTTTGGAATACCAAAGAGCTTTTGAGATTGCTAAGCGCATAGAAGGTAATCCACGACAGACATCTATTCATGCGGCAGGAATTGTGATGAGTGATAATACTTTGACTGACCACATCCCACTTAAGCTTGGTGATGATATGATGATTACCCAGTATGATGCAGCAGCTGTTGAAGCCAATGGCTTATTGAAAATGGACTTTCTTGGCTTACGCAATCTGACATTCGTCCAAAAAATGCAAGAAAAATTGCTTAAAGAACAGGGAATTACGATTTCTATTGCAGATATTGATTTAGAGGATAAAGAGACATTAGCTTTATTTGCGCGTGGTGATACAAAAGGAATTTTCCAGTTTGAACAAAATGGTGCTATTAGTTTATTAAAGCGGATTAAACCTGTTCGGTTTGAGGAGATTGTTGCGACCACGTCACTTAATCGTCCTGGTGCTAGTGATTATAGTAATAATTTTATAAAACGGCGCAACGGTCAGGAGGCGGTTGATTTAATCGATCCGGTGATTGCTCCGATTTTGGAATCGACTTATGGCATCATGCTCTATCAAGAGCAAGTTATGCAGATCGCACAAGTCTTCGCAGGATTTAGCTTAGGCAAAGCCGATTTGCTGCGCCGAGCCATGTCCAAGAAAAATAGTGCTGAAATGAAGAAGCTAGAGTCAGAATTTTTAATGGGGGCAAGCCAATTAGGGCGTTCTCCTGAGACTGCTAAGTTATTGTTCAAGCGAATGGAGAAGTTCGCTGGCTATGGTTTTAATAGGAGTCATGCCTTTGCTTATTCTGCATTAGCCTTTCAGTTGGCTTATTTTAAAGCTCACTACCCATCCATTTTCTTTGATATTATTATGAATTACTCTAATAGTGATTATATTAATGATGCGATAGATTCTGATTTTAAAGTTGTTCCTTTAAGCATAAATACGATTCCTTATACTGATAAGGTAGAGAATAATACCATTTTAATGGGGATGAAAAATATCAAAGCTCTTCCAAGAGATTTTGCTTATTGGATTATCGAAAATAGGCCTTTCTCAGGAATTGAAAATTTCATGACAAGAATTCCTGAGAAATATAAGAAAAAAGAGGTTTTATTACCTCTCATCAAAATAGGACTGTTTGATCAGTACGAGCCTAATAGAAGAAAAGTTATCGAAAATTGTGAAGCTTTGCTGATTTTTGTTAATGAGTTAGGCTCACTCTTTGCTGATTCATCTTTTAGTTGGGTTGCATATGATGACTATTCAACCGCTGAGAAATATCAATTAGAGCAAGAGACGATTGGAGTTGGGTTGAGTAAGCACCCCCTCATTGCGCTTTCTGAAAGGTCGAAAAAACCATTTGTACCAGTTTCGAAGTTGGTCAAAGATACAGAAACTCTAATTTTGGTCCAAATTGATACTATTAGAATTATCAGAACTAAAAGCAATGGCCAGCAAATGGCTTTCTTGTCAGTAACTGATACGAAGACCAAATGTGAGGTGATAATTTTTCCAGAACAATATGCAAAAGTGAAAGATATGTTACATGAAGGGCAACTTTATTACATCTCTGGAAAGGTAAAAGAGCGTGACAACCGGTTGCAGATGATTTTAACCTCTCTTCAATTTGCTCAAGAAAAATCATTTTGGATTCTCGTTGAAAACCATGAGCAAGATAGCCAAATTGCAGAGGTTTTAAATCGTTACCCAGGTAATGTTCCTGTTATCATTCACTATAAATCAATTAAGGAAACGCTTGCAATAGATGATAAATTTGTTGCTTTGACAGAAGAATTTAAAAATGAAATCGCTACAATAGCATTGAAAACGGTTTATCAGTAAAAAATGCTCTCTTAGTGAAGTAATTTGCAAACTAATATGCTATAATAATAACGTTAAATTAATAAAAGGAGTACCAAAATAATGAAACGTATTGCTGTTTTATCTAGTGGTGGTGATGCCCCTGGAATGAATGCTGCAATTAGAGCAGTTGTTCGTAAAGCAATCTATGAAGGAATGGAAGTTTTTGGTGTTAATCATGGTTATGCTGGTTTAGTAGCTGGTGACATCTTCCCAATTTCATCTAAAGATGTTGGAGATAAAATTTCACGTGGTGGAACATTCTTATATTCTGCACGTTATCCTGAATTTGCCCAGCTTGAAGGTCAATTAGCTGGTATTGAACAATTAAAAAAACATGGTATTGAAGGTGTTGTCGTTATCGGTGGTGACGGTTCTTACCATGGTGCTATGCGTCTTACAGAACATGGCTTCCCAGCTATTGGTGTGCCTGGTACAATTGATAATGATATTGCCGGAACTGATTATACAATTGGCTTTGATACTGCAGTAAATACCGCAGTCGAAGCTATTGATAAGTTACGTGACACATCATCAAGTCATGGTCGTACATTCGTTGTTGAAGTTATGGGACGTAACGCAGGTGATATTGCCCTTTGGGCAGGAATTGCAAGTGGAGCAGATCAAATTATTGTTCCTGAAGAAGGCTATGACATTAAAAAAGTAGTAGCTAATATTGATGAAGACTTTAATAAGATGGGGAAAAATCACCACATTATTGTTTTAGCTGAAGGCGTTATGAGTGGTGAAGAATTTGCCAAAGAACTTAAAGAAGCTGGAAATGTTAATGACCTCCGTGTAACTAACCTTGGACATGTTCTTCGTGGAGGTTCTCCAACAGCTCGTGACCGTGTTATTGCATCATGGATGGGTGCCCATGCTGTTAAACTTCTAAAAGAAGGAAGAGGCGGTTTAGCAGTTGGTATTCATAATGAAGAGATAGTGGAAAGTCCAATTCTTGGTTCAGCTGAGGAAGGTGCTTTATTTACATTATCAGCTGAAGGCAAAATCATTGTGAATAATCCACACAAAGCTCGTTTAGATTTTGCAGCTTTAAATCGTACTTTGAATAGATAATTAGACAGTTAAGTCATACTAATTATAGTAACATCGTCGCTAATCGACAAAAAAAGAGGGAGTTTCATATCATTATGAATAAACGCGTAAAAATCGTTGCAACACTTGGTCCTGCGGTAGAAATCCGTGGTGGTAAGAAATATGGAGAAGACGGCTACTGGGCTGGTAAACTCGATGTTGAAGCTTCAGCGAAAAAAATCGCTGAATTAATTGAAGCTGGTGCAAATGTTTTCCGTTTCAATTTTTCTCACGGTGACCACCAAGAACAAGGTGACCGTATGGCAACAGTTCGTCGTGCTGAAGAAATGGCTCGTCAAAAAGTAGGTTTCTTATTGGATACTAAAGGTCCAGAAATGAGAACTGAATTATTTGAAGCCGATGCTAAAGAATATAGCTATACAACCGGTGAAACTATTCGGGTTGCTACAGAACAAGGAATTCAATCAAGTCGTGAAGTAATTGCTTTAAGTGTTGCTGGTGGACTTGATATTTATGATGAAGTTGAAGTTGGAAATACAATCCTTATCGATGATGGAAAATTAGGATTAAAAGTTGTTGAAAAAGATATTGCAACACGTCAATTTATTTGTGAAGTTGAAAATGATGGTATTATCGCTAAACAAAAAGGTGTTAATATCCCTAACACTAAAATTCCATTTCCAGCACTTGCTGAACGTGATAATGACGACATCCGTTTTGGTCTTAAACAAGGTCTTAACTTCATTGCGATTTCATTTGTACGTACTGCAAAAGATGTAGAAGAAGTTCGTGAAATCTGTCGTGAAACTGGTAATGAACATGTTCAATTGTTTGCAAAAATTGAAAACCAACAAGGTATTGATAATTTAGATGAAATTATTGAAGCTGCAGATGGTATCATGATTGCTCGTGGTGACATGGGGATTGAAGTGCCATTTGAAATGGTTCCAGTATTCCAAAAAATGATCATTACTAAAGTAAATGCAGCAGGTAAAGCAGTTATCACAGCAACAAATATGCTTGAAACAATGACTGAAAAACCTCGTGCAACTCGTTCAGAAGTTTCTGACGTATTTAATGCTGTTATTGATGGTACAGATGCAACAATGCTTTCTGGTGAATCAGCTAATGGTAAATACCCAGTCGAATCTGTTCGTACTATGGCAACTATTGATAAGAATGCTCAAACACTACTTAATGAATACGGTCGTTTAGATTCATCTAAATTTGCTCGTACAAATAAAACAGATGTTATTGCATCAGCTGTTAAAGATGCAACGCATTCAATGGATATTAAACTTGTGGTTACTATTACAGAATCTGGTTATACTGCACGCTCAATCTCTAAATTCCGTCCAGATGCTGATATTTTAGCTATCACATTTGATGAAAAAGTTCAAAAAGCTTTGATGATTTATTGGGGTGTTATTCCAGTTCTTGCTGAAAAACCATCTTCAACTGATGATATGTTTGAAGTTGCAGAGAAAGTTGCACTTAATTCAGGTCTTGTTAAATCAGGTGATAACATTGTTATCGTTGCTGGTGTTCCAGTTGGTTCTGGCGGAACAAATACAATGCGTGTTCGCACAGTTAAATAATGTTTATGAAAGATACAAGTTTGACTTGTGTCTTTTTCTTATTTAAGGAATTTTCAAACAACTTGAAATTACTAGACTTTAGTTATTCTTAAAATCATGTTATAATAGACTAAAGACTAGGAGTTAATATGGTAAAAAGAGATTTTATTAGAAATATATTACTTGGATTAATTATTATAGTTGTAGCTATTTTACTAAGAGTATTTGTTTTTTCCACTTATAAAGTTACAACTGATTCGGCTAATTCATATTTGCAATCAGGTGATTTAATTACAATTAAAAAGAACATTACCCCCAAATATAAGGATTTTGTCGTTTATAAAGTGAATGGTAAAAAATATATGAGTAGGGTTATAGCAATTGGTGGGGAAAAGGTTACTTACATGGATGATATTTTTTATCTGAATGATAAAGTCGAACCTCAACACTATATTGAGAAGGAAAAAACAGATTTTCTATCATCATCTGCAATGGGAGCTCTATATACGGATGATTTTACAATATCAACATTGACCAATGGAAAAACTAATATTATTCCTGAGAATAAGTATTTGTTGTTAAATGACAATAGATTAAATAAGGATGATAGTCGTTCATTTGGTTTGATTGATAAATCAAAAATTAAAGGAGTTGTATCGTTTAGGGTACTGCCATTAAAAAATTTTGGATTTGTTGAAATAGAGTAGTGTACACTACTCTATTTTTTCTTTGTAATTTTTTATCAAACTATACCAATTAAATCGTTGACAAGATAAAATCAAAGGTATATACTGTAAATGTAGCTTTCTTGATGAAGAATCAGACTATACCAATTTTAAAAATTAAAGAATAACTAGAAAGCAGTAAGGTAACTTACTGATGGATTAAAATTATGTGTGGAATTGTTGGAGTTGTTGGAAACCGTAATGCAACAGATATCTTAATGCAGGGACTTGAGAAACTAGAATACCGTGGTTACGATTCAGCTGGAATCTTTGTAGCAAATGGCGATCGTTCAAGCTTGGTAAAATCTGTTGGCCGTATTGCAGATTTACGTGCCAAAATTGGAATTGATGTTGCAGGTAATACTGGAATTGGACATACACGTTGGGCGACTCATGGTCAAGCAACTGAGGAGAATGCTCATCCCCATACTTCAGCAACTGGTCGTTTTGTCTTAGTACATAATGGTGTTATTGAAAATTACCTTCAAATGAAGGATGAGTATTTATCTGGACATGACTTTAAAGGTCAAACTGATACTGAAATTGCTGTTCATTTAATTGGAAAATTTGTTGAAGAAGATGGCTTATCTGTTTTAGAAGCTTTTAAAAAAGCTTTGTCGATCATTGAGGGGTCATATGCGTTTGCACTTATTGACAAGGAAGATGCAGATACAATTTATGTCGCAAAAAACAAATCACCATTGTTAATTGGTCTTGGCCAAGGGTATAACATGGTTTGTTCAGATGCAATGGCTATGATTCGTGAAACAAGTGAATTTATGGAAATTCACGATAAAGAACTTGTTATTTTGACAAAAGATTCTGCAACTGTTACTGACTATGATGGTAATCAAATTGAACGTGGTTCATACACTGCAGAGTTAGACTTATCAGATATTGGTAAAGGAACTTATCCTTTCTACATGTTAAAAGAAATTGATGAGCAACCTACTGTAATGCGTAAGCTAATTTCGACTTATGCAGATGAAGAAGGACATATGGTTATTGATCCTGAAATTGTGAAATCTGTTCAAGAAGCTGACCGTATTTACATTCTTGCTGCTGGTACATCTTACAATGCCGGATTTGCTTCAAAATCTATGATTGAACAGTTGACTGACACACCAGTTGAAATGGGCGTTGCTTCTGAATGGGGCTATAATATGCCATTATTGAGTAAGAAACCAATGTTTATCTTACTTAGTCAATCTGGTGAAACAGCTGATAGCCGTCAAGTACTTGTTAAAGCAAACCAAATGGGTATTCCAAGTTTAACAGTAACTAACGTACCTGGTTCTACCTTATCTCGTGAAGCAACTTATACAATGTTGTTACATGCTGGGCCCGAAATCGCTGTTGCTTCAACTAAAGCTTATACTGCTCAAGTAGCTGCTCTTGCTTTCTTATCTAAAGCAGTCGGCGAAGCAAATGGTAAAAAAGAAGCTCTAGAATTTGATCTAGTTCATGAATTGTCACTTGTTGCGCAATCAATTGAGGCAACACTTTCTGAAAAAGATGTCATCGCTTCAAAAGTTGAAAAATTACTTGCAACAACACGTAATGCTTTCTACATTGGTCGTGGCAATGATTACTATGTTGCTATGGAAGCATCACTAAAATTAAAAGAAATTTCATATATTCAATGTGAAGGTTTTGCTGCTGGTGAATTAAAACACGGTACAATTTCTCTGATTGAAGATGGTACCCCTGTTATTGGTCTGATTTCATCTAGCGAAATTGTAGCTGCGCATACTAGAGGTAATATCCAAGAAGTTTCAGCTCGTGGCGCTAGCGTATTAACAGTAGTTGAAGAAGGGTTGGAACGTGCGGATGATGATATTATTGTCAACAAAGTTCACCCATACTTAGCTACAATTGGAATGGTAATCCCAACTCAATTAATTGCCTACTATGCATCGTTACAACGTGGTCTTGATGTTGATAAACCACGTAACCTTGCAAAAGCAGTTACCGTTGAGTAATAATTTTATTCCCAAAAGATATCTGTTTTCGCAGATATCTTTTTTGTGTCACAAAAAATGTGCCAAAGTTTGAGTTTTACTAACAATAGAGGCGTGATAAGATAAAAGTGTAAATAAATTAGGAGGCGTTCTGATGGAACAAAAAACTTCACTTAAGGTTAGAGTTCAAAAGCTAGGTACTGCTTTATCTAACATGGTTATGCCCAACATTGGTGCATTTATTGCATGGGGTGTCTTAACAGCCCTATTCATTCCAACAGGTTGGTTACCAAATAAAGAATTTGGATCTGCTGTTGGTCCGATGATTACTTATTTACTACCAATCTTAATTGGTTATACCGGTGGTTATGTTGTTCACGGACAACGTGGTGGTGTAGTTGGTGCAATTGCTACTTTTGGTGCTGTTGCAGGTTCTACAGTTCCAATGTTTATCGGTGCAATGGCTATGGGTCCTTTAGGTGGTTGGGCAATCAAAAAATTTGACCAAGCTTTCCAAGAAAAAATCCGTCCTGGATTTGAAATGCTAGTAAATAATTTCTCAGCTGGCTTAATTGGTTTTGCTTTGTTATTAGTGGCCTTTAAATTAGTTGGTCCATTTGTTGCAGTATTTACAACAGCAGTAGGTAACGGTGTTCAATCAATTATTGACATGAAGTTATTACCATTAGCAAATATCTTAATTGAGCCGGCTAAGATTTTATTCCTTAACAATGCACTTAACCACGGTATCTTTACACCGCTCGGTGCAGAACAAGTTGCTAAAACTGGCAAATCAATTCTTTTCTTACTTGAAGCAAACCCTGGTCCAGGTCTTGGTATCTTATTAGCTTACTTACTATTTGGTCGTGGCGCAGCTAAATCTTCTTCATGGGGTGCATTAATTATCCATTTCTTTGGTGGTATCCATGAAATCTACTTCCCATATGTCATGATGAAACCAGCTTTATTCTTAGCTGTAATCGGTGGTGGTGTTACAGGTACATTTACTAACCAATTGTTAGGTTCTGGTTTAGGTGCTCCTGCCTCACCTGGTTCTATCTTTGCTATTATCAGTATGGTTCCAAAAGCTGGTAACTATGCAGGAAACTTATTAGCAGTTTTGGCTGGTGTCTTCTCAGCAGCGGCTGTATCATTCTTAATTGCTTCTGTTATTCTTAAAGCTGATAAATCTGAGGATGATGAAAGTGCCTTAGCAGAAGCACAAGCGGCGACAAAAGCTGCTAAAGCTGAATCAAAAGGCCAAGCAATTGACGGTGGCGCTTCAGAAGAATTTGCAAGTGATGATATCCAACAAATTATCTTCGCATGTGACGCTGGTATGGGTAGCTCAGCAATGGGTGCTTCAATCCTCCGTGACAAAGTTAAAAAAGCTGGTCTTACTATTCCAGTTACGAATAAAGCAATCTCAAACTTAACTGATGTAACTAATACATTAATTGTGACGCAACAAGAATTAGCACCACGTGCAGCTCAAAAAACACCACGTGCAGCTCATGTGTCGGTTGATAACTTTTTAGCAACTCCAAAATATGATGAAATTGTAGCAAAACTTGCAAAAAAGCCTGAAGCTGGTCTTGTAACTCCAAATCAAGATTCAGCATCTGAAGAATCTATTGATTTGAACTATATTGATGAAGTAGTATTTGCTTATGGAGAAGCAAAAGGGTCTGCAACAATGGGACAAGCTACATTAGCTGAAATTTTCAAAATGAGAAAAGTTGATATTCCAGTATCAAAAGTAGAAAATGCTCAACTTGATCGTTTCAATGCAAAAAACATTTTAGTCGTATCAAACATTGCTAATCAATCAGAAGCACAAAAATATGCGCCAAATGCTCAAATTCTTGTAGTAGACAGTTTGGTTACTACACCAGAATATGACAAAATGGTTGATAGAATGCATAAATAAGATTAAATATGGTGTATAATTAAAATATGCTATTAACAAAACGTGAAGAACAATTATTGAAAGCTTTCCTGAATTATGGGAAGCTTTCAATTGATAATATAGGCGATATTTTAAAGGTTTCAAAACGTACTGTTTACCGTGTACTGAATGATTTGACAATCTCTTTAAATACACTGAATATCGGAATTGTCAAAGAGGATCAAAAATATTTTTTAACAGGTCAACTTGATCGATTGTCTGAATTTTCTAGTCAAGAAAATTTTACAAAGACTGAGCGATTAAATGTGATTACGTATTTATTATTGATTCAATCAAATGAGGTAACAAATGAGTACTTACAAGAGAAACTTGGTGTCAGCAATGTTACGATCATTCAAGATATTAGCGATATTGAAAAAAGATTATCTGATTTTGGTTTGTCCTTGAAAAGACAAAAGGGCTATGCCTTAGATGATCCAGCCCATAAAAAACGCCAATTATTAGCTATACTTTTAGCTAATAATCTAAATTTGTCAGATTATTGGCATTTAGAGACTCAATATTTGGATTTTATTAGTAAAAAAAGGCTCAGTTTAGCGAAAAAAATTTTTCAATCCTATCAGTCTGAGTTACCAGAAATGGATGCCAAGCTAATCCAATTCTTTATTATCTTGCTAGCATTAAGTAATTGGACAAGGGTAACAGTTGATAAGCAACAAATAAGTAAGGTAGCCTTGGATGTTTCCAAAAAGGTTTTTGCAAAACTGTCTTTAGAAACCCAAGAATTATATGCTATTCAAGAAATTTTATATTTTGCAAATATGCTAGATAATCTTATTTTGAAAAGGCAAGAAACACCTCTTTTTCAAGAAAATTTTGATAGTGTATTCTACTATAATGTTTCCAATTTTATTGATAAAGTTGCTTTGTATACTAAGATTAATTTTACTAAAGATCAGATACTGTTTAAGTTTTTATTTAATCATATTCGCTTAAATTTGGCAGTGCCGACACTCTTTACAGATAAAAATATTGCAGATTTAGCACAAAAGGCTCTTGTACATAATGAGTATTTACATCGGGTAATTAGTTTGTTAGTGATGGATATTTTTCCTGCTTATCTGCAAACAGAGACTGAGTTGGAATTACTAACATTGCATTTTGCTTCAAGTTTGAGAAGAAGTCCTCAAATTTATCCTGTGAGAATTTTATTATTGACAGATGAGCGTCCACTAGCAACAGAATTATTAGTGTCACGATTGAAAAATATTGCCCCGTTTATTGAATTGATTCATACCAAGGAAACAAAAGAATTAGAAGAAAGAGACTTTGATGTTTATGACGCTATTTTGTCGACCAAGTTACTAACTGATGATCGCATCCGACTTGTTTCTACTTTCCCAAATCCAACTGAAATTCTTGAAATTGAGCAATTTTTACAGGATATTCAACTCAATCGGGATGTTAAGTTGGGAGATAGCAAAGCGATAAGTCATCAGAATCATTTTGAAAAGTATTACAAGGCTAGTCAGCAAATTCTTAGAGATTTCTCTTTGCAACACATGTCAAATACTAACCAGTTTAACCAAACCATTAATCAGATCATTAATGAATTAGACTGTGTCACAAATAAAACATATCTATCCAACAAACTGATTAGACGTTTTCACGAAAGTCCAATGGCTATACCAGAAACAAATTTAGCCTTGATTCATACACAATCAAGTAAGATGACAAAATCCCTCTTTAAAATTGTTGAATTAGAGCACCCCGTGATTGCGACGTCTATGAATGGACAAGATGAGCTTGTAACACGTGTTCTTGTCATGTTAACCTGTTTGGATGAGGTGGATGAAGTAAGAGAGCTAATGACTGCTATCAGTCAATCAATAATTGAAAATCATCTCTACACTGAGATTTATAAAAAAGCAAATGAAGATATCATCTATCAATTGCTCAATCAGATTTTTACTGAGAAAATGAAAAAATTGGAGAATTAAGATGGAATTTCAACCAGAACTTATTAAATTAAACATGTCATTTAAAGACAAGGAAGAAGCAATCCGTTATTGTGGTCAATTGCTATTTGAAAATGGCTACGTTGAAAAAGATTATATCCAGGCGATGATTGATCGTAACAATGAATTATCAGTCTTTATGGGTAATTTTATTGCTATTCCACATGGAACAGATGCGGCAAAGGAAAAAGTCATTAAATCTGGTCTGACAGTAGTTCAAGTGCCAGACGGCGTGAATTTTGGAACACAAGAAGCTCCTAGAACAGCAACGGTCCTATTTGGAATTGCAGGTATTGGTGATGAGCATTTGCAATTAATTCAAAAAATTTCTATTTTCTGTGCAGATATTGACAATGTCGTTCGCTTAGCAGATGCAAAATCAGAAAGCCAAATTATTGCCTTACTTAACTCAGTTGACTAATTTTTAATTTACTCTTACAAGCTTTCTAAAGGAGAAAAAGAATGAAAAAAGCAGTACACTTCGGAGCAGGAAATATTGGACGTGGTTTTATCGGAGAAATTTTAGCGGCCAATGATTTTGCGATTCAATTCGTTGATGTCAATGAAGCAATAATCAATGCTCTAAATGACCACCATACTTATGAAATTGAAATAGCAGAAGATGGCAAACGCCATATTAAAGTAGATAATGTATCAGGGATTAACAATCGACTTAACCCTGAAGAGGTTGTAGAAGCAGTCGCACAAGCTGATATTATTACAACAGCAATTGGTCCCAATATTTTACCTTTTATTGCTGAATTGATTGCCAAAGGCATCCAAAAACGTCAAGAAAATGCTAGTAATACTCCAATTGATGTCTTGGCTTGTGAAAATATGATTGGTGGGTCACAATTTTTACTAGAAGAAGTGAAAAAATATTTGTCAGAAGAAAATGAAACTTATTTAGAAGAATTTGTTGGTTTTCCCAATGCTGCTGTTGATAGAATTGTTCCGGCTCAAACGCATGATGACCCTTTGTTTGTAGTTGTTGAACCATTTAATGAGTGGGTGGTGGAAACTAGTCGAATGAAGAACAAAGATCTTCGTTTAGAGGGTGTTCACTACGAAGATGATTTGGAACCATTTATTGAACGCAAATTATTCTCAGTAAATTCAGGACATGCTACCTCAGCCTATACTGGTGCACGTGCCGGTGCAAAAACCATTTTAGATGCCTTACAAGTTCCCGAAGTAAAAGAACAATTAGAAGCAGTATTAGCAGAAATTCGTTCATTACTTGTTGCCAAGTGGGATTTTGACCTCGCTGAACTTGAAGCCTATCACAATGTCATTATTAGTCGTTTTGAAAATCCATACATAGTTGACGATATTGTTCGTGTAGCAAGAACTCCGATTAGAAAACTTGGTTATGATGAACGTTTCATTCGTCCAATTCGTGAATTAAAAGAGCGCGGCTTGTCTTATTCTAATCTCCTTAAGACAGTTGCATATGTATTTAAATACAATGATCAAAATGATGAACAGAGTGTTCAACTTCAAATCATGCTTTCTGAAAATGACCTTCCAAAAGTTGTTGCTGATGTAACATCTCTTGAAGATCAAGATTTAATTAAGAAAATTGTTGCAAGTATTGAAGCAATCTAAACGTAAAACCTAGCCCTGTCTAGGTTTTTTCATTTTGTGAACGCATTCATCTTGTAAAATTTCAAAATCTACTGTAAACTATTAGAAATCTACTAAAAAAGGGGAAAAATATGTCACTACCAAATTGTTTACAATGTCAATCAGAATATGTCTACGAAGATGGATTATTATTAATCTGTCCAATGTGTGGTTTTGAATGGACTCCAGGACAAGAAGAAGTTGAAGAAGGATTAAAAGTTCTTGATAGTAATGGCAGTCTCTTGCAAGATGGAGATACTGTAACTATTGTTAAAGATTTAAAAGTAAAAGGTGCACCAAAAGACTTAAAACAAGGGACTCGTGTTAAAAATATTCGTCTAGTTGAGGGTGATCATAATATTGACTGCAAAATTGATGGTTTTGGACCAATGAAACTTAAATCAGAATTTGTGAAAAAATTATAAATAAAAATAATTATTTTCATACCAATGATGAATTATTATTCAAATTTCAACCTAAAATTCTGAAAATTTGATATAATGAGAACATCTATTCATTTAGGAGCATCTATGTCATATATTTTACAAGTTTTACCCAGTTTACTAGATGGGGCAATGGTTACTCTGCAAGTATTCTTTATAGTCATTATCCTTTCAATACCCTTAGGAGCTGTTTTAGCTTTTTTAATGAAGGTTAATTTTAAACCTTTACAGTGGCTTTTGACACTTTATGTTTGGGTTATGCGTGGAACACCTCTGCTTCTACAATTGATTTTCTTTTATTATGTCTTACCAAATGTTGGGATTACTTTTGATCGAATGCCAGCAGCTATCTTGGCTTTTACCATGAACTATGCTGCTTACTTCGCTGAAATCTTTAGAGGAGGTATAGAAGCGATACCTAATGGACAATATGAAGCTGCAAAAGTGTTAAAGTTAACACAATTACAAACGATTCGCTATATTATTTTGCCACAGGTATTTAAAATTGTACTCCCAAGTGTTTTTAATGAAGTTATTAATTTGGTGAAAGATTCATCATTGGTTTATGTATTGGGTGTTGGTGATTTGCTGTTAGCTAGTAAAACGGCAGCAAATAGAGATGCCACATTAGCTCCCATGTTTATCGCAGGTTTGATTTATCTTCTTCTAATTGGAATTGTCACTGTCATTTCACGTCGTATTGAAAAACGTTTTAACTACTATAAGTAAGGAGACCATATGTTAGAATTAAAAAATATTTCAAAGCAATTTGGTCATAAAAAGATTTTTGACCAATTTAACTTGACTGTATCAGATGGGGAAGTATTATCCCTAGTTGGTCCTTCTGGTGGTGGTAAAACGACATTATTACGAATGCTAGCAGGGCTAGAATCAATTGATTCAGGTGAAATTATTTATAATAATGAATTGGTTCCAATAAATCACTTGGAAAATCGTAATTTATTGGGCTTTGTCTTTCAAGATTTTCAGCTCTTCCCACATTTGACAGTCTTAGATAATTTGATTTTGTCTCCGACTATTACAATGGGACTAAAGAAGGCTGATGCTAAGAAAAAAGCTGAGGAATTGTTAATTCGTTTGGGACTTAAAGACCATATTTTGGTGTATCCCCATTCTCTCTCTGGTGGACAGAAACAAAGGGTCGCCCTTGCCAGAGCAATGATGATTGATCCTCAAATAATTGGCTACGATGAGCCAACAAGTGCACTTGATCCGGAATTGCGTCAAGAAGTAGAAAAATTAATTCTTCAAAATCGTGAAATGGGCATTACACAAATTGTGGTGACGCATGACATGCAGTTTGCTGAAACCATTTCAGATCGGATCATAAAAGTTAATGCGAAATAAGGAGTAGACCTATGACAATTAAAAAGGTAGTATTAACTATTATGACAAGCCTTATGGCTATTCTTCTCGTTGCTTGTGGAAGTAAATCAAATGCGACAAAAAGTGATGCCTGGGAAGCTTATAAAAAGAATAAGACGATTACAGTTGGTTTTGATAATACCTTTGTTCCAATGGGGTATAAAGATAAATCTGGTAAAAATACTGGTTTTGATATTGAATTGGCTAAAGCCGTATTTGATCAATATGGTATTAAAGTTAAATTCCAACCAATCAATTGGGATTTGAAAGAAACTGAACTTAAAAATGGTAAGATTGATATGATCTGGAATGGTTATTCCATTACAAAAGAACGTCAAGCCAAAGTGGCCTTTTCGAATCCGTATATGAAGAATGAACAAATTTTAGTAACCAAAAAATCAGCTAATATCACTTCTTTTTCAGGAATGAAAGGAAAAGTTCTAGGTGCTCAGTCTGGTTCTTCAGGTTATGACGCCTTTACAGCCAATCCTAAGGTCCTAAAAGACATTGTTAAGGATAAAGATGCAACTCAATATGAGACCTTTACACAGGCCTTTATAGACCTTAAAAACGATCGCATTGATGGTTTGCTAATTGATAAAGTTTATGCTAATTACTACTTAAAACAAGAAGATGAGTTAGCAAACTATAATATTGTTGCAAGTGAGTATAGCGGCGAGAACTTTGCCGTTGGTGTTCGCAAAGACGATAAAATGTTAGTGAAGAAAATCAACCAAGCATTCACAAAGCTTCATAAAGAAGGAAAGTTCCAGGACATTTCAAATAAATGGTTTGGTGAAGATGTCGCCACTAAAGATATAAAATAAGATTATTAACATATCATCATTCAAAGTCTAACATAGGCTTTGAATTTTTTTGTTATAATTTAATATTTCAAGTCCATGGTCCTCTCAAGATGAAATAACTTTTTGAAAAAAGTCAAAAAAATTCATTTGATTAAAAAATATGACTAAAAAATAGCCTGATTAGGCTTATAATTATTCTGAAAATAACAAAAATCAATTTTTTATAGAAATGCAATAAAATTTAATGAAATTAAATCAAAAAGTAAAACACCTATTTGTAACATTATGATAACATTATGATTGTTGACTGAGACTAAAATAAGGTGTATGATGACCTTGTAAGCGCATATTAAAAAATATAAGATTTGGTAAGAGGAGAATAGATGACTACAAAAAAAATATTTTATCTAACCACAATTATTGCAGGTTTTAGTGTATTGTCAATGCAAGGAGCTGTTACTTATGCCGATGAAATCGGCCAACCACCTGTCAGTTCGGTTGCTTCAACTGGTGATAGTGTTCCGGAATTACATGCGCAGTTGAATCAAGATGCAAATCAACTTAACCAATTAAAGGAAGCTGTCTCTGGAACTGAAATGGAAGCATCTGTTAATAAGGCTATTAATTCAGTTGACCAGTTGCAAACTGCACTTCGCGCAAATCCTGAAACAATTTATGATTTAAATAGTATTGGTGCTCGTGTTGAAGGATTAAGTGATGTTATTCAAGCTATTGTTTTTTCAACGACGCAATTAACTAATAAAGTTAGCAAAGCACATGTAGATATGGGATTTGCCATTACTAAGCTTGTCATTAGAATTGCTGATCCATTTGCATCAGTAGAAGCAATAAAAGCTCAAACTCAAGCTATTGCCCAGTTAGAACAAGCTGTTTTAGCTTATCCTGATTTACAAGCTACGGATAGAGCAACCATCTATACAAAATCAAAATTAGATAAAGCAATTTGGAATACACGTTTCACAAGAGATAAGCAGGTTTTACCAGTCAAAAGTTTTGGAGTATATAATACCTTGAATAAAGCGATAACACACGCCGTTGGGGTTCAATTAAATCCATCGACAACTGTTGAACAAGTTGATCAAGAAGTAAAAGCTTTAGAGTTAGCTTTATCTATTGCTTTGCAATCATAAGCAACATACAATTGACATACTAAAAGGTCCCCTTTCAGACATAGTGATTGACTCACTTGAAAGGGAACCTTTTTTATTGTCGAACTGACACATTACTAAGCTTAGTCTATTAATAGAGACGTTTAATGTGATATTTTTTGGCATGAAGTGGACTGACGTGATCTGATGATATTTGATGGAAAATCAAAAACCAAACTTCATGTCGTCGCCAGATACTTGTATGGTGGCAACCATCAAGGGTATAGGTAACCAATTTTGTTTTTTGACTGATCGACATCATTTTGAAATTGTCAAAGTTACTTGGAAGGTAGTCTTCTTTTTCTAAAAATTCAAGTCGATTGTAGGTTTGACCATCTTTATCGATGAGAGTAAAATCTTCGCTAATATAGTTTTGGTAATCAGGTACTTTTGATAAGATGATTTTTTCATTCCGATAGATTTTCTTTTGGATATTTTCAAACACTTCATCGTCTGGAATTACTGAAGGTTCTACATGAATATCAATATCATAGATATGGTATTTCTCACTTAATAGTCTTTCAACTTTCTCAGTAATAGCGTGGCTCTCAAAAACGGATAAATCAGGGTTCATTTCAAGTACGATATCTAAATAGACATTACTTCCATATGTTCGTCCTCTGAGTGCTTTAACATCGCTAATTTTTGGAATGGTTAATATGGCATTCTTATATAGTTTAAGATGTTTATTATCAAAACCATCAGATAAACTAAATGCACTTTGTAAGAAAATATCATAGGCTGTTTTTAGGATAAAAAATGTAATAATGATAGCAGCGATTCTATCAATAATTGTTAAATTTAGTGATGCAGCGATAATGGCTATTGATGTTCCAAAGGATGTGACAGCATCTGATAAATTATCTTTTGAGGCAGCTACCAAAGCACTAGATTTTACTTTTTTTGATAATTGTCTATTATACATGTAAACCAAAAACATTAAGGCTGCCGAAACAATGCCAACGATAGCTCCTAAAGGATCAATTGGTGTGCTATTGCCATTAATGATGTTTTGCGCAGTTTGGATTAAAACTTGAAAACCAACAATGAACATGATAAAAGAAGTCACTAGACTTGACAGATCTTCAATTTTCCAATGGCCGAAGCGGTGGTTAGAATCTGCAGGTTGGCTAGCCAGATGTAGGCCAATTAATAAGGCTATGTTACTAATGATGTCAGAAACGTTATTAAAACCATCAGCAATTAGGGAATTCGAGTTGATTTTATATCCAAAAATGAGTTTTGCTAAACTGAGAATTAGATAAACAATGATACTTAAGATTGGACCTCTTTTTGCCAGTTTAAGGTCTGCAATGGGATTTCTTGTCATTTAAGCTCCTTTTTCTAATTAACCAATTATATCATATTTCCTTTCATTTCTATGAGCAGAAGCCGTTCGAGCTTTGAGGGATATGTCGGGGAAATGAGACTTATTTTTTTGACGACGGAAGTAGTCTTTTGTTTCAAAAATAATGACTGGTGATAATGCTAGTAAAGCAATCAAATTTGGAAGTACCATTAAGCCATTGACAATATCAGCAATAATCCAAATTAACTCTATTTTTAGAAATCCACCCAAGGCAACCATTGAGGCGAACAAAAGTCGAAACGTACTTAAATAGCTAGCGCCAAAGAGGAACTCAAAACAACGTTCTCCATAATAACTCCAACCAAGGATGGTAGTAAAAGAAAACAAGACAAGAGAAAGTGTTAAGGTGATGTTTCCAACCTCACCATAAACAGATGAGAAGGCAGATTGGGTTAAAGGCGCACCTTCAAGGTTACTTGTCCACTGACCAGTTACAAGTATTGATAGACCTGTTAAGGAACAAATAATGATGGTATCAATAAAGGTTCCTGTCATAGAAATGAGACCTTGTTCAACAGGTTCATTAGTTTTGGCAGCAGCTGCTGCAATTGGTGCTGAACCTAGTCCAGATTCATTTGAAAAGACTCCTCGAGCAATCCCTTTTTGAATAGCATCTTTGACTAAGCTACCTGCAAAGCCTCCGATGGCGGCTGTAGGTGTTAGTGCAGACTTTAGAACGAGTAAGATGACAGGGAAAATCTGCTGATAATTCATAATAATAACAGCTAGACTGGCTAGGATATATACACTTGCCATAATAGGAACAACTTTTTCGGCTACTCTAGAAATGGTTTGAATACCCCCGAAAATAATAATAGCAACAATAACCGACATCACAAGACTTACAAGTTTGTTTGATAGTCCAAAACTATGATTTAAGGCTGATGTAATAGAATTTACTTGAGTAAATGTACCGATACCAAATAAGGCGACTAAAATTCCTGAACCTGCAAATAAACTGGCGAGGGGTTTCCAATTGCTACCCATCCCATTTACAATATAGTACATTGGTCCACCTGAAATATCACCATTTGAGTCCTTTGTCCGGTATTTTATCGCCAAAACACCCTCGGCATATTTAGTTGCCATACCAAAAAAGGCTGCAATCCACATCCAAAATAAAGCACCTGGCCCTCCAGACTTTATTGCAGTGGCAACACCAACAATATTTCCCGTTCCAACTGTTGCTGCTAATGCAGTTGCTAATGCAGCAAAAGATGAGATATCACCTTGCCCTTTATTTTCGGAAAAAATTAATTTAAATGCCATAGGTAGTTTAGTAATCTGTAGTAACCCTAATCGTAGGGTTAAATAGATACCTGTTCCTACTAGTAAAACGAGCAGTGGTGGTCCCCAGACCAAATCATCAATAAATTTAACAAATGCTAACAAACTATCTCCTTTTTTACCAATCAATTCAATGTATGAAAAAAATTCAATGTATGAAAAAAGTCATCCTAAGGATGACTTCTGAAATGTAAAGTAGATAAAAATATGCCAAAAAAGTCTCGACTCTTTTGGTCTCTATTATTATCTTCTGTCCTTTTGCCTGAGAGATTGAGCGAATTGCCTTGCCCCTTCGGCGCCTATTTAGGTCTCTCCAGAAGTCCGTCCATCACACAGTCCCGTTCAAAAAATGAACACCTGAGAGTATAACTCCTTCGGCGAAATAAATTTCTTCTCCTGCACAATATCAATCGGTTGTTTAATTTTAATACATCTTACAGGAAAAAAGATCTATTGTCAATAGTGGTAATAAAATCAGTCGTAATCTAAAAATAAAGTGAAGGTAATCTAGTCTTAGTTAGAATTTATTTCAAACAGATTGCCGTTAGTGATTAGAATTGCTTTTTTGTTTTTTGATATAATCATGGTATAATTTTAAAGTTAATAAAAAGTATGTATCTACTGACAAGGAGTAATAATGAATCCTTTATTAAATGGAATGAATGATAAACAAGCAGAAGCAGTTCAAACAACTCAAGGACCCTTGCTTATTATGGCAGGGGCTGGTTCTGGTAAAACAAGAGTTTTAACCCATCGAATTGCTTATTTAATTGATGAAAAGTGTGTGAATCCCTGGAATATTCTAGCTATTACTTTTACAAATAAGGCTGCGCGTGAAATGAGAGAGAGAGCTTTGGCGCTAAATCCAGCAACTGCGGATACGTTAATTGCTACCTTCCACTCAATGTGTGTCAGAATTTTACGTCGTGAAGCGGATCATATTGGTTACAATCGTAATTTTACCATTGTTGATCCTGGTGAACAGAGAACTCTGATGAAACGTATCCTTAAGTCACTTAATTTGGATCCTAAAAAATGGAGTGAGCGATCAATTCTAGGAACGATTTCAAATGCTAAAAATGATTTGTTAGATGAAAAGAGTTATGAAGCGCAAGCATCTGATATGTACAGTCAGATTGTAGCTCGTTGTTACAAAGCTTATCAGGAAGAGTTACGTCGTAGTGAGGCAATGGACTTTGATGACCTGATTATGATGACTCTCAGATTATTTGATACCAATAAAGACGTTTTGGCATATTATCAGCAACGTTATCAGTATATTCATGTTGATGAATATCAAGATACAAACCATGCACAGTACCAACTGGTTAAATTATTAGCTTCACGCTTTAAAAATATTTGTGTTGTTGGAGATGCCGACCAATCTATCTATGGTTGGCGTGGTGCTGATATGCAAAACATTTTGGACTTTGAAAAAGATTATCCATCAGCTAAGGTCGTATTATTAGAAGAGAATTATAGGTCTACCAAAACCATTCTTCAAGCTGCTAATGATGTCATCAAAAACAATCAAAATAGACGTGATAAAAAGTTATGGACTCAAAATGATGATGGTGAGCAAATTGTCTATTACCGAGCAAATGATGAACGCGATGAAGCTGTTTTCATCGCCTCAACAATTTCTGATATGTGCCAAGGCAATGATAAAAACTTTAAGGATTTTGCTGTCTTATATCGCACAAATGCACAATCTCGTACAATTGAAGAAGCTTTCCTAAAATCAAATATCCCTTATACTATGGTTGGTGGGACAAAATTCTATAGTAGAAAAGAAATTCGAGATGTTATTTCTTATCTCAATATTGTTGCCAATCCTTCTGATAATATTTCTTTTGAAAGAATTGTCAATGAGCCAAAACGTGGTGTAGGACCAGGAACAATGGATAAATTACGTCTATTTGCTTATGAAAATCAGATGTCGTTAATGGATGCTTCGTCAAACTTGCTAATGTCTCCACTTAAAGGAAAAGCTGCGCAGGCAATAATGGACTTGGCGAATTTATTGTTAGATTTTAGATTACAATTAGATACCTTATCTATCACAGAACTAACAGAAGAACTGTTAGATAAAACAGGCTATCTTGAAGCTCTGCGTATTCAAAATACACTTGAGAGTCAAGCCCGAATTGAGAATATTGAAGAGTTTCTATCTGTCACTAAAAACTTTGATGAGAATAAACAAGATGTTGATCCTGATGAGAATGGTCTTGACCGACTTGGTCGATTCTTAAATGATTTGGCTTTGATAGCAGATACTGACGATGGTGAAACAGATGTTGCTGAGGTCACATTGATGACCCTTCACGCTGCTAAGGGGCTTGAATTTCCAGTTGTTTTCTTGATTGGGATGGAAGAAGGGGTCTTTCCTTTGTCACGAGCTTCTGAAGATCCATCAGAATTAGAGGAGGAAAGACGGTTAGCATATGTCGGGATTACTCGTGCGGAACAAGTCCTATTTTTAACGAATGCTAATACAAGAACACTTTTTGGTAAGACGAACTATAACAGACCGACTAGGTTTTTACGAGAAATTTCTGATCAGTTAATAGCATACCAAGGTTTGGCACGGCCAGCAAACTCCTCTTTTGGTGTTCGATTTAGTAAAGAAAGTAAGAGTGAGTTCGGACAGGGAATGAGTTTATCTCAGGCAATACAGGCACGTAAAAGCAAAGCGCAAATCCAAACAAGAGTCACTTCACTAAGTGGTGGTCACTTACCATTTGGAACCTCTCAAGCTCAACCTGAAGCAACTGAATGGCAAATTGGTGATATTGCTCAACATAAAAAGTGGGGTGAAGGTACGGTATTAGAGGTATCCGGAAGTGGTACAACCATGGAATTAAAAATCAAATTTCCAGAAGTTGGTTTAAAAAAATTACTAGCAAGTGTTGCACCTATCACGAAAAAATAATAGAAACAACTTGTTAAAACCCTTTAAAAGTAGGGGTTTAGCAAGTTATTTTTTTATTCTCAAAAAAAATAGAAAAAACGATGCTTATTTCTTGCAATATAAAATTAGTGTTGTATAATAACAATATAAGTTAAAAAATGAATGGTCACTTCTAAAAACGTTATAATAAAAGTATTTATATAAAATTTTATTATAATTTTTATTTATAAGAACACTATTTTTATAATTTATGTTGTCACTTTAGATGGCTAAAGTTTATTAGGGTTATAACCCAAAGAAAAGGAGATGTCATTATGGCTTTATTATGGACATTAATCGTCGGCGGTTTGATTGGTTTAATCGCAGGAGCACTTACCAAAGGTGGCTCAATGGGATGGATTGCTAACATCGTAGCAGGACTAGTTGGTGCATGGATTGGTCAAGCTTTACTCGGTGCATGGGGACCATCACTCGCAGGTATGGCATTGATTCCTTCAATAATAGGTGCAGTAATTGTAGTTATTGTTGTATCATTCTTACTTGGTAAATCACGTTAATATTTAATATATTGTAATTTTTTACTATGATTTGACATAGTAATAGAAAAAAGGAGAAATTATTATGGCTTTATTATGGACATTAATCGTCGGTGGTTTGATTGGTTTAATCGCAGGAGCATTGACTAAACATGGTGGTTCAATGGGATGGATTGCTAACATTGTAGCAGGTTTAGTTGGTGCATGGGTAGGTCAATCTCTACTTGGTGCATGGGGACCATCACTTGCTGGTATGGCATTGATTCCTTCAATTATCGGAGCAGTAATTGTTGTACTTGTTACCTCATTTATCTTAAGAAAAATGAACTAGTCTTTTCTTCTTGAAAATTAGTTTAGTCGTATAGTAGAAAAGAGGTAAGTATGGCAAAATCGTTAAAAGTATTTTACACATTATTAGGTCTGATTCTATTATCCGTTTTCTTACTGGTAATTGGTCTCACGCAAGGTTATCTAGGTATGTCTCACAGTTATGACTGGATGGGATTTGATTTAGATCGTCTACCAGACTTTTTAACACCAGGACTTCAGTACGTTTTCTTCTGGACTTCTGTTACCTTAGCTATTTTAACAATTATTGGGATTTTAGCAGTTATTTTCTACCCTAGAACCTATACTGAAATAAAACTTGATAAAGCTAATGGCAGTTTATTATTAAAAAAATCTGCTATTGAAGCATATGTTAAAACGGCCTTAAAAGAAACTGGTTTGATGTTGAATCCAAATGTCACAGCTACACTTTATAAAAGAAAATTTGATATTGATGTAGCAGGGCGACTAGATTCTCGTATTGGAGTTTCAGAGCAAGTAAGTGGTATTAAAGAAGGAATTGAAACTGGGTTTAACGAGTTCTTCGGATTAAATAAACCGGTAAATTTCCAAGTTCGTGTTAAAGATATTGCTGATTCTGAGATGATATTTGGTAAGAAGAATCGAGTAGAATAGGAGAGGTTAATATGGTATTTTTTGAAAAATATAAATATCCCATTATTGGCGGTATATTAGGGCTTGTATTAGCCATATTGCTGATGACTTTTGGTTTCTTTAAAACTTTAATTGCAATTATTTTTATTGCATTAGGAGTATATGGTGGTTTGTTTGTGAAACGAACAGGTATTTTGGACAATTATATTAATCGTCGCTAATCATGTAATCGTCATTGTTAAATTTGAGATATAACACAAAGGAGAAATATTATGACTGAAACTTATATTAAAAATACTCAATCTGTAACAACTGATCTCACTTCTGTACGTGGTGAACTAACTTATGAAGATAAGGTTATTGAAAAAATCGTTGGCTTGGCAATTGAAAAAGTAGATGGGCTCTTAGCTGTTACTGGTGGTCTTTTGTCAAATATCAAAGGTAAATTGGTTAATACAGATAATGTTCGAGATGGTGTCAACGTTGAAGTTGGTAAAAAACAGGTAGCTGTTGATCTTGATATTATTGCTGAATATCAAAAACATGTTCCAACAATTTTCAACGATATAAAGGAAGTTGTTGAAACAGAAGTTAAGAAAATGACAGATTTAGATGTTGTTGAATGTAATGTTAATGTTGTGGATATAAAAACACGTGCTCAACATGAACAAGATAAAGTGACATTACAAGATAAAATGGCTGAAGCTGCGCAATCAACAAGTCAATTTACAAAAAAACAAGTTAATAATGTCAAAGAAGGTGCTGAAAATATGCAAAGTGAGCCTCGCGTAAAATAAGAAAGTTCAAGATGAAGGAGAAAGCTTATGTCAGATGAAAAAATCGATGCTAAATTACATCAAATTAGCGGTAAAGTAAAGGAAACTTTAGGTAAGGTATCCGGTGATAAGTCACTTGAGACAGAAGGAAAGGTAGAACATACTTCTGGTAAAGTTGAGGAGTTTACGACTGACGTAAAAGATTCAATTGAGGGACTTTCTAAGGGGTTAAAAGATAATAAATAAGGAGAACTTTATGACTGATATTAATTCAACTTTCAATCAAAATTCCTCTGAAAAGACAATGTCAAATGCGACAAAATCAACTATAAAAAATAAAATTACGTATGATGATAAAGTCATTGAAAAAATAGTTGGTCATGCTTTAGATGACATTGATGGACTATTAGCTGCTCAAGGTGGATTCTTCTCTAATATTAAAAACAATATGATTAATTCTAATTCAGTTACTGACGGTGTCAGTGTTGAAGTTGGAAGCGAAGAAGTAGCGGTTGATTTAGATGTTATCGTTGAGTACGGAAAAGATATTCCGAAAATCGCTGAAAATATCAAGACAATCGTTGCAGAAAATGTTGATCAAATGACACACTTAAAAGTTATTGAAGTCAATGTTAATGTTGTTGATATTCGTACCAAGGAAGAACAAGAAAAAGCAGAGATAACTGTTCAAGACAGAGTGACGAGTGCTGCTTACTCGACATCAGAATTTGTCAGTTCCCAAACTGAAAAAATAAAAAATAGTTCATCTAGCGCAAACAAAGGCGATGGATTAGTTAACTAGTTTTTCAGAGAACTCACTGTTTTTAAAAAGAAAAAGCTGGTTATTGTGCCAGCTTTTTCTACAAGTTTAAAACAACCTTAAAAAGTTGTATTGAAAAAATAGGGGAAGTATGAAATAATAGGAATGTTTTAGTTAGTTTAAAGGAGCAATATTATGGCAAAGGGGAACACGAGCGAAATTACAAGCTCAAAATATCAACAAATTGCTATTTCAGTGGCCGAAAGAATTGCCAGTGGCGAATATGAAGTTGGAGACAAGTTAAAGTCAAGAACGACAATTGCCTCGACTTTTAATGTGTCACCAGAAACTGCCAGAAAAGGGCTCAATATTTTAGCAGATTTAAAAATTTTGACCTTAAAACATGGTAGTGGAGCAATTGTATTATCAAAAGAAAAGGCAATGGCCTTTATTAATCAGTATGAATCAACGCATTCTATAGCTGTCATAAAAGAAAATATCAGAAATAACATCCATCAGCAGAAGCAAGCAATGGATGATTTAGGTATTCTTGTCAATGACTTTTTAATGCAAAGTCAGTCTATCAGCAAGCAATACCCACTAGCCCCATATGAAATTATCTGCAGTCAAGATTCTGATCATTTTGGCAAATCAATTGGTGTCTTAAATTTATGGCATCAAACAGGTGCTACGGTTGTCGCAATTGAACATGAAGGGCAATTTGTTATTTCACCAGGTCCCTATGCTGTTATTGAAAAGGGGGACCACATTTACTTTGTGGGTGATGAATCGGTATTATCACGAATGAAGAATTACTTTAATTTAAGAATGGGCTTATAGTCCTCGTTCAATAGATGTCTCTAAATCAAACGTATCATTTTCAATAGATTACTTTCTAAGATAAAATTGAAGTATAAAGTGTGCTATCTATTTAGTTTTGGACTTTCAAAGGAGGAAAGATATGACAACTTTTATTGAAAAACCGGTAACACTTGTTGGGAAACAGTTTCAAGTTGGTGAAGTCGCTCCTGATTTCACACTTATCACGCCCGATTTAGTAAAAAAATCTTTGTCAGATTTTAATGGAAAAAAAGTTATTAGTGTAGTTCCATCAATCGATACAAGTGTCTGTTCAATTCAGACCCGTACCTTTAATGAAGAATTGACCAAGTCAGATGACACCTATGTTTTAACAATCTCAGTAGACCTACCATTTGCACAAGGACGTTTTTGCGCAGCAGAAGGACTAGATAAGGTTATCATGTTATCTGATTACTATGATCATTCATTTGGTAAGGCCTACGGCTTATTAATGAAAGAATGGAATCTACTAGCTAGAGCTGTTCTTGTTTTGGATCAAGACAATAAAATTGTTTATACTCAATACTTAGAAAACGTTAATAATGAACCTGATTATATCTCAGCAATTACAGCTTTGAAAGCTATCAGATAAATGAAAAGCACCCAATTTGAACTGCGCTTCAAAAGTTAGACAAGAAAATCTAACTTTTGATATGCAGTACATTTCTAAGGTGCTTTTTTTTAAGGCATCTTAATAGTCGTTAAAATATAGTTGGTAATTTGTTTTGGGTCCTCTTGACAACCATTACTTACCCAAAGTGAAATAATGGCGATGATAGTTGAAATATAGACTTCTAAACCATAATCAAAAGGCATTTGATAGGATTCGCTGATCATTATTTGGTAGCCATCAATACTAATCAAAACACTGTAAATAAAATCTGATAGAGTCTTTCTGAAATCAAGATGACTAGACCTTGATAAGGCAGTCACTAATAAAAGATGATGCTTAAATTCCTGAAGTGTCTTTTCTAAGATACGGGTTGTATCCGTGTAAATCGTCTTATGATCTAAAATAGAAAACAATCGATTGAACAAATCTGTTTTTAATTGATCTAATAAATCATACTTATCCTGATAATGAAGATAAAAAGTGCCCCTATTGAGGTTGGCTTTTTTTGTTAATTCAGAAATACTAATAGCCTCTAGATCTTTTTCTTGCATGAGCTGAATAAAGGCTTCAACAATAGATTCTTTTGAATGTGTTTGACGAATGCTCATTTTTCTCCTTAAATCAACAGATCCATTTAATCTGTACTTGAATATGCTTTAGCATCATTATATAATAGACTTAAAATTAAATCAACAGACTGTTGATATAAGGAGACTATTATATGGCATATATAGAGGTAAAGAACTGCTCAAAATATTATCAGATAGGTGAGAATCAAGTAACAGCAAATGATAAGGTTACTTTTGAAATTGAGAAAGGTGAATTAGTTGTTATATTAGGTGCATCAGGAGCTGGAAAATCAACAGTATTAAACATTCTAGGAGGAATGGACACGAGTGACCGAGGACAAGTTATTGTTGATCATCAGATTATTTCTGACTATAGTCGTCAGCAATTAACAGCATATAGACGTAATGATATTGGTTTTGTCTTTCAGTTTTACAATTTAGTGCCCAATTTAACGGCTAAAGAGAATGTTGAACTAGCAGTAGAGATTGTAAATGATGCCCTTGATCCTGAGACAGTTTTATCAGAGGTTGGATTGTCGCATCGCTTAGATCATTTTCCAAGTCAATTGTCTGGTGGTGAACAGCAAAGAGTTTCCATTGCCAGAGCATTAGCAAAAAAGCCTAAAATACTTCTTTGCGATGAGCCTACGGGAGCATTAGACTACAAAACAGGAAAGCAAATTCTAAACTTACTAAAGGAAATGGCAGTAAAAAAGAAAACAACTGTTGTTATTGTCACTCACAATTCGGCTCTTGCCCCAATGGCTGACCGAGTCATTCATTTGCAAGATGCTAAAGTAACAACTGTCAGTATTAATGATAATCCAATTCCAATCGATCAGATAGAATACTAAAGAGGAAGATGCAATGATGAAAAAAACCTTAGGTAAAGATAGTATACGTTCCATTAGGTCAACTAAGGGTCGGTTTTTGTCACTCTTTTTATTGATGGCATTAGGGTCATTTGCCTTAGTTGGTATAAAAGTTTCGGGACCTAACCTTGAAAAAACAGCACAGAAATACATAAAGGAGCATCGCATAATGGATGTCTCCATAAAAGCTAGTCATGGTTTTTCAAAAGATGATATTGAAGAACTGCATTCAATACCAGATAGTAAGGTTGAATTGAGTCACCAAGTTGATGCAAATTTTGAAAAGGATGCTATAGCTATTCGCTTACAATCCCCAACTAAACAGCTATCGCTCAGTGATGTTAAAAAGGGGAAATTACCCCAAACAAGTCAAGAGATTGCTTTATCAAGTTGGTTTCAAAATAAGTATAAACTTGGAGACATAGTTAGAATTGGTGGGGATCAAAAAAAGCTTCTTAAAAATGACACTTATCGCCTTGTAGGTTTTTATGACAATCCAGAGATTTGGTCACGTAAAAATTTAGGTATATCACAGTCTGGTGACGGTAACCTAGAGATATATGGATTACTTGATTCAAGTGCCTTCTTGGGGAAAAAAAACTTAGCTAGAATCAGCTACAATGATTTGGAACAGCTTAATGCGTTTACGAGTCAATATGACAGGCAATTGCAAACAAAGGAAAGAAATTTAGAAAAGGTTTTTCAAGATAACAGTAATAATCAATTAAAGCAAATTCAAGAAAAGGCTTTGTCACAACTTTCTATCAATGAAGAAAAATTAGTAAAAGCTCAAGACGAGATCAGAAATAAAGAAAAAGCGTTACATTTATTGAGCGGTGAGTCTTTAAAACTAGCACAAACCCAACTAACTATTGAAAAGAAAAAACTTGAAATAGAAGCTCAAAAATTAAAACAAAGCAAAACTGATATTTTAGCACTGCCAAAGCCTATTTATCTTATTTCTAATCGACAAACCCTACCAGGAGGAGAAGGGTATCAAGTTTATCATTCTTCGACACTATCAATTGCAAATGTGGGAAATATTTTTCCTGTCGTACTCTATCTCGTTGCAGCCTTGGTTACTTTTACAACAATGACACGCTTTGTTGATGAAGAACGAACCAACTCAGGTTTATTGCTAGCAATTGGCTACGACAAAAAAGATGTCTTTAAAAAGTTTCTCTATTATGGATTTCTTTCAGGTGCTTTTGGTACCCTTCTTGGCGTTTTTGGAGGGACTTACGTTTTATCAGCTATGATCGTTAAGATTTGTACCAACAATTTGATTCTAGAAAATATCGCTCCTCGTTTTTATTGGTCTTATACCGGTATGGCATTTCTTCTAGCTACTTTATCTTCCTTATTGCCAGTATATCTGGTTGTCAAAAAAGAACTTAAACAAGCCCCTGCTCAGCTATTATTACCTAAACCACCAGGTAACGGATCAAAAGTCTTCTTAGAAAAATTCCCATTTATTTGGAAAAAGCTAAATTTCACGCAAAAAGTAACAGTGCGTAATATTTTTAGATACAAGCTACGGATGTTGATGACAATTGTTGGAGTAGCCGGGTCGGTAGCTCTGCTATTTTCTGGTTTAGGGATACAATCCTCTTTATCTAAAGTTAGTGACAAACAATTTAATCATTTAACACCCTATGACATCTTAATGGTCACTAAAGCAAATACAAACAACATGAATAATATTTCTAAATTAGTGACAAGTGAGTCAATGTCATCCTACAAAAAAGTGATGTATGCGAATTTAGATCTAGTCATTAAGGGCCAATCAACTAATCAAAAAGTTAGTATTATTAGTAGTCCAGAAAAGACTTTGAAACCGCATCTCATTCTTGAAGATAACCTGACAAAAAACAATCTAACCATCCCCAAAAAAGGGATCTTGATTTCCTCGAAGTTAGCCTCATTTTATCATGTTAAATCAGGTCAATCTGTGATATTGACAGACAAGGATAACAGAAAAAGAAAAGTAACCATTGCACATGTTATTGATATGCGGGTTGGCCATTACATAATAATGTCACAAGATTATTACCTTGAAAAATTCAAATCTCTTGAAAATAGACCAGCTTATTTCGTAAAATTAAAGAGTAATTCACCAAAAAACATCAAAAAGGTCTCACAAGAATTATTAGCTAGTCCAGAGGTATTAAGTTTATCTAAAAATCTGATGATTGTTGATTATGTCAGATCAATTGTTAGCTCTTTAAATCACGTTATGGGGTTACTAATTGTTTTATCAGTGGTATTATCATTAGTGATTTTATATAATCTGACAACTATTAATATTTCAGAACGCATCAGAGAATTATCGACCATCAAAGTATTAGGTTTTTTTGATAAAGAAGTCACATTCTATATTTTTAGAGAGACCATTTTACTTTCCAGTGTTGGAGTTGGATTAGGATTGATTCTTGGGTATTATATCCATCGTTCGCTAATGTCCTTAATGGGAGCTTCCCAGATGAATTTTGGTTGGGAGGTTGATTATTATGTTTATTTAGTACCAATTTTAGCAATTTTGCTGTTGATAATGCTACTAGGTTTTGTTGTCCACTATCATTTAAAAAAATTAGATATGTTAGAGGCACTGAAATCAGTTGATTAAACGAAATGAGTCTGTCCCAGACTCATTTTTCTTGAAATTTTTGATAAAAAGTGATAGTATTTAAATACCAAAAAATGATAGAAAGATACTATATATGGAGAGTATAATAAATGCCTATTTAAATGATGGCAGAGAGAAAAAAACACTTGGAGAAGCTGTTGATTGTTTTAAAGGAAAAGCTATTTCCGGTAAAATTGAAAAAGGAGCCTATGGCTTGATTAATCTGTCTGATATGGGTAAAGATGGTATTAATTATAATCAATTACGGACCTTTGAAATGGATCGTCGTCAACTGTTACGTTATTTCTTGGAGGACGGAGATGTGTTAATTGCATCCAAAGGGACAGTTAAAAAGGTTTGTATTTTTCATAAACAAGACAGAGAGATTGTAGCTTCTTCAAATATAACAGTCCTTAGACCAAATCATACCTTTCGAGGTTACTATATTAAGTTCTTTTTGGATTCTCCAATCGGCCAAGCCTTATTAGATAAGGCTGATCATGGCAAGGATGTTATTAATCTATCAACTAAGGATTTACTGGAGATTTCATTGCCAGTTATCCCTCTGGTTAGGCAAGATTATTTGATTTCTAATTATTTACGGGGATTAAATGATTACCACAGAAAACTCAATCGAGCCCAACAAGAGTGGCAACATATTCAAAATGACATTGAAAAATCACTATCTTAAAGGAGTTTAAATGAATATTACAGAACGTACCCTTAAGATGGTGATGGCTACTGTTTTATCAATTATAATTGCAGACCATCTCCATTTAGAATTTGCAAGTTCAGCAGGTATCATTGCTTTGCTGAGTATATTGGATACTAAGAAATCAAGTATAAAAGTGGCTGTTAGACGCTTTCTTTCATTTTTCTTAGCATTTCTCATTGCAGTTATTATTTTTAAGGTGCTGGGGTATCATTTAATAGCTTTCTCAGTTTATCTGTTTCTGACGATTCCGTTACTTTATGCCTATAAACTAGAGTCGGGTTTAGTACCAATCACAGTATTAGTCAGTCATTTATGGGCACATCAATCGACGTCTTTGAGTATATTAAGTAATGAATTGTTACTTTTTATAATAGGAACTGGTATTGCTCTTTTATTTAACAGTTATATGGGATCTAACCAACGTCAAATAGTGATTTACCATCAGAAAATAGAAGGACAGATGAAGACTATATTGTTTGAGATGGAAAAAAAATTACTTGGCAAGTCAGACGCTCCCATTATGGTGGCTATAGAAGGTTTGGATGCTGATTTGGACCAAGCCTTAAAACTGGTTTACCGTGACAGTCATAATCAGTTGTTTCACTCGACCAACTATGAAGTACATTATTTTGAAATGCGTAAACATCAAAAAAAACTATTAACTCAAATGTTTTCGACAATTTCTAAATTATCTGTTACTACCAGACAGAGTGTCCTGTTGGCCCATCTCATTCATGAAACGGCAAGTCAATTAAGTCAAGGAAATCCTGCACTAACTTTAATTGACGACATTGAACAATTATTGGCTATTTATCGGCAAGAAGATTTGCCAAAGACGCGGTTAGAATTTGAAAATAGAGCCTTGCTTTTCCAGTTGTTAAATGATTTGGAATCGTTTATCCTATCAAAAACAAATTTTTATCAGTCCTACAAAGTGATTGATATTGACAAGGCATAACTACAAAAGGTTAGAAAGACTTTTTCTAGCCTTTTTTGCTATAATAGTATCCATGAATACCAGTGATTGGAGAAATCATGAAAGAAATTAAGTGCCCAAAATGTCATACCATCTTCACGATTGATGAATCTGAATATAGTCTTTTATTATCCCAAGTAAGGGGTGAAGAATTTGACCGTGAAATTCAACAACGTTTACAAAATGAATTAGCTCTCCATGAAGAGAAAGCAAAAAGTCATTTGCAAAAAAAACTGTCAGAAAAAGACCGCTCAATTCAAGACTTAACCAATCAGTTAAGTCAATTGGAGAAAGATCAGGTTAGAAGTAAACAAGAAGCACTCGTAGCAAAAGAGAGAGAAATAACGGACTTACAAAATCAATTACAACAAATTGAAAATGAACAAGTGATTTTAAAACAAGAAGCACTAGCACAAAAAGACAAAAAGATTTATGAGTTAGAAAGTCAATTGGAAAAACTCAAATCACAAAATGCTTTGGAACTAGCCAAGTCCTTAACAGAAAAAGAAAAAGCATTGTCTCAGTTACAAAACCAACTCGAGAAAACGGAACTGGAAAATCAAAGTAAGTTACAAACTGCCATGACGGCTATTGAAAAAGAGCGTGACGCCCTTCAAAATCAAATTCTTCTTCAGGAGAAAGAAAGCCAGTTATCACTTGCTTCTTTAAAAAGGGACTATGATGCGCAACTAAAAGCTGCCAATGAACAAGTTGATTTCTATAAGAACTTTAAAGCACAGCAATCAACCAAAGCCATTGGTGAAAGTTTAGAGCTTTATGCTGAAACAGAGTTTAATAAAGTTAGATCTTACGCATTTCCAAATGCCTACTTTGCTAAGGATAATGAGTTATCAAGTCGTGGCTCTAAGGGAGATTATATCTTCAAGGAAGAGGTTGGTGGCATAGAAATTTTATCCATCATGTTTGAAATGAAAAATGAAGCTGATGCGACAAAAACAAAACATAAAAATAGTGACTTTTTGAAAGAGCTCGATAAAGATCGCAATGAAAAAGGGTGTGAGTATGCTGTACTTGTAACCATGCTAGAAGCTGATAATGATTACTATAATACAGGTATCGTTGACGTTAGTCATGAATACCCAAAGATGTATATTGTTCGACCTCAATTCTTTATTCAGTTGATTGGACTATTGCGTAACGCTGCAATGAATGCACTAACTTACAAACAGGAGCTTGCTTTAGTTCGGGAGCAAAATATAGATATCACTCATTTTGAAGAAGATTTGGATCTTTTTAAAAATGCTTTTGCAAAAAATTACCAATCCGCAAGCAATAACTTTAAAAAAGCAATAGATGAAATTGACAAGTCGATTAAACGAATGGAAGAAGTAAAACGCTTTTTAACAACTAGTGAGAATCAACTACGCTTGGCAAATAATAAATTAGACGATGTCTCAGTAAAAAAATTAACACATCAAAATCCAACGATGCGTGACAAATTTAAGGCTTTAAAAGAGTGACAATTTAGGATTGGGTCAAGTTCATTTAGTGTGCATTACGGCATAAAACAAGTATAATAACGATTGATAATAAATTCAGATAATGAAAGAAAAATATGAAAAGTGGATTAATTAATGTAAAAAAAGAGGCTGGAATGACCTCTCATGATGTTGTTTTCAAACTAAGACGTATCTTACAAGAAAAGAAAATTGGACATGGTGGAACGCTTGATCCAGATGTTGTTGGTGTTCTACCAATTGCAGTTGGAAAAGCTACACGTGTCATTGAATATATGACGGATTCAGGCAAAATCTATGAAGGGCAAGTTACTTTAGGGTTTTCAACAACAACGGAAGATGCAAGCGGTGATGTCATTGACCAATTACCGGTTAGCGCTGACTTAACCGAAGAAAAAATTGATGCATGTATGGCAACTTTTCTAGGTGACATCACCCAAATTCCACCAATGTATTCAGCAGTAAAGGTAAATGGCCGTAAGCTATATGAGTATGCTAGGGCTGGACAAAGTGTGGAACGACCGCAACGTCAGGTTACTATTTATCAATTTGAGCGAACAAGTCCATTACTTTTTGAAGAAGGTTTATGCCGATTTACCTTCAAAGTAGCCTGTAGTAAAGGAACATACGTTAGAACCTTAGCTGTTAATTTAGGTGAAAAACTTGGTTATCCAAGCCACATGTCACAGTTAATACGCACTGCTTCAGCTGGATTAACCCTAGATGAAGCATTAAATTTGTCTGAAATTGAAAATCTAGTCAAGCAAGATGATTGGTCGTTCATCCTTCCAATCAGTTATGGCGTATCAGATTTACCTAAATTAATGATTAGCGAGAGCGAAAAAGAGGAATTATCTTTCGGGAGACGCATTAGTCTTCCAAGCCAAGAAAATTTGGTTGCTGCTTTTTTTAATGACCAACTTGTTGCTGTTCTTGAAAAAAGAGAAGATGGATACAAGCCAAGAAAAGTATTGCTATAAAATCAATAGAAAAAGGGAATTATGAAAATCCAACAAATCAAATCACACGAAGATATTTTAGAAAATGAAAAGACGGTTCTAGTTTTAGGCTATTTTGATGGCTTACATCGTGGACATAAATCATTATTTGATAAAGCAAAAGACTTAGCTGAAAAAGAGGACTTGAAAATTGCGACCTTAACCTTTAATGAATCACCCAAATTAGCTTTTGCTAAATATAGCCCAGAATTATTGTTGCATATTACCTATCCTGAAAAAAGATATCAAAAATTTTCAGAGTATGGGGTTGATCACCTCTACTTAATTGACTTCACAACAGCTTTTTCAAAAGTGTCTTCTGATGACTTTATCAAAAATTATATCGGTCAACTCAATGCTAAATATATTATAGTTGGTTTTGATTACAAGTTTGGTCACAATAGGACAAATAGTGATTATTTACAACGTAACTTCGATGGAAAAGTATTTACTATAGATGAACTTTCATATGAAGGAAGAAAGGTATCTTCTACCTGGATTAGGGAAGCCATCAAATCTGGTCAAGTAGCTCTAGCAAATCAACTACTTGGTTTTGAAGTTTCAACACGTGGTATGGTTGTACATGGGGATGCGCGTGGCAGAACCTTAGGATTCCCGACAGCTAATCTAGCACCAATTGATCGAACCTATCTTCCTGCTGATGGCGTATACGTCACAGATGTACTAGTCAAGGAGCAAAAATATCGTTCCATGACAAGTATTGGAAAAAATATTACTTTTGGTGGCGATGAGTTGCGTTTAGAAGTTAATATTTTTGATTTTGATGGGGACATCTATGGGGAATCCATAGAGATCATCTGGTTAGATAAAATTAGAGACATGACAAAATTTGAAGGGATTGAAGATTTAATTGATCAATTAAATAATGATAAAGAGATTGCATTAAATTGGAAAAAAGATAGCAAAATTGTCTAAAGTTTTGTATAATGAGGTAAGTAGAAAAATTAGAGGAAAAGTATGGTTACCTTATTTTTATCACCAAGTTGTACCTCGTGTCGCAAAGCAAGGGCATGGCTATTAAAACATGAAGTTCATTTTCAAGAACATAATATTATTACAAGTCCATTAACGAGAGATGAACTACTATCAATATTATCATTTTCGGAAAATGGAACAGAAGATATTATTTCGACACGTTCTAAAGTATTTCAAAAATTAAATATAGATGTAGAAGAATTATCAATTTCTGACTTAATTGATTTAATTGCAGTAAATCCTAGCCTCTTAAGACGTCCGATTATAATGGATAGTAAAAGAATGCAAATTGGTTTCAACGAGGATGAAATCCGAGCATTTTTACCTAGAGATTACCGTAAACAAGAATTACGTCAAGCCACAATTAAAGCAGAAATCGAGGGATGACATGTCAACAAATTATAATTATCCACTTGATATAAACTGGAGCACTGACGAAATCACATCAGTGCTTCATTTTTTAAATCAAGTTGAACTAGCCTACGAAGCTAAAGTCAATGCAAAAGAGTTATTACAAGCATATGCTAACTTTAAAGTAGTTGTTCCTAGTCAAGCACAAGAAAAGAAAATTGATAGAGAATTTGAAAAGAGTAGTGGTTACTCTTCATATAAAGTTGTAAAAAAAGCTAAAGAAATTGAGAAAGGATATTTTTCACTTGATAAATAAATATGAATTTGCAAAATCCTTAATTAAAGACGCTGCTGAATTTATTAAGGAAAAAATGTCTAGTCAATTAGATATCCAAGTAAAAAGTAACCATGATGATTTAGTAACAAATGTTGATCGAGAAACTCAAGATTTTATCATTTCACAAATCAAGCAACACTACCCAAAAGATAACATTTTAGCTGAAGAAAATGATGTTCGTCACCCAATCGGTGATGGTTCAGTATGGGTTATTGATCCTCTTGATGGTACAGTAAATTTCATTGTACAGGGTGAAAATTTTGCAATTATGATTGCCTATTTTGAAGAAGGCAAAGGCCAATTCGCCCTAATTTATGACCTGATGAAAGATCAGCTTTTATCAGGTGGTGGGCAATTTGATGTTTTTTTGAATGATAAAATCGTCACGCCTTATGAGACGAAGCCCTTATCAGAGTCACTTATCATTTGCAACTCAGGAATGTACTTAGAAAATTATTGTGGTTTGAAGGATTTAATTCGTCACTCACTAGGTGTTAGGATTTATGGAGGTGCGGGTGTTTCCATAATTAAGGTCATTCGCCAACAGGTTTTTGGTTATTTTTCAGATATCCAACCGTGGGACTATGCAGCAGCGATAGTTCTAGGTGAAAAGCTTGGCTACACACTTCTAACAATTGATGGTTTAAAACCTGATTTTTCAACACGTCAAAAAGTTATGTTTGTGCCAAAATCAGAACTTTCTGTTTTAGAAAAGTATATCAAATAAGTAACATCAGCTCATTTATATTTTAGGTGTCAGAACGTCAGATTTTGCTTATTTTTTTCTTAATTTTCAGGCAAAAGTTCTTCCTTTGACATTCTAGATATGTTACTATAATGATTGAGTTGAAAAAATCAACCTCCCTAATATTTTATGAATAGGAAATAAATCAATGAATATTAAAAAGAAATTCTTTTTGTTTACTCTGTTAACGTTATCAACGGTATTTTTAACAGCTTGTTCTAGTTGGATTCAAAAAGGTGAATCCATTACAGCCGTCGGTTCGACGGCCTTACAACCCTTAGTAGAAGCTGCTGCAGATGAATTTGCAAGTACTCATCTTGGAAAAACAATTAATGTCCAAGGTGGTGGATCTGGTACTGGACTTTCTCAAATTCAATCACAATCAATACAGATAGGGAACAGTGATTTATTTGCAGAAGAAAAAGATGGTATTGATGCATCAAAACTGACTGATCACCAAGTAGCAGTAGCTGGATTGGCCATTATTACTAATAAAAAAGTTAAAGTATCAAACCTTACAACTGATCAATTACGTCGAATTTTCTCTGGAGAGTATACTAATTGGAAACAAGTTGGAGGACAAGATTTAGAGATTTCTGTGATTAACAGAGCTGCAAGTTCAGGGTCTCGAGCAACTTTTGATAAAGTTATTATGGGCGATGTTCCTGCAAAACAAAGTCAGGAACAGGATTCAAATGGTATGGTTAAATCAATTGTTTCACAAACCCCTGGTGCCATTTCATATTTAGCATTCTCTTATGTTGATAAAAGTGTTAAAGCTCCTAACTTAAATGGGTTTTCACCTAATGCAGAACATGTCAAAACAAATGATTGGCCAATTTGGTCTTACGAGCATATGTACACTTATGGAAAACCTGATGGGTTAACTGAAGAATTTCTTAAATTTATGACTTCTGATGAAGTTCAAAAGAAAGTTGTTGCTCATATGGGTTATATCCCGATGACTGAGATGAAAGTTGTTAAATCTCATGACGGAAAAGTTTCAAAAAAATAGTAGGAGAATTATGAAAGATCAGGAATTAGCTAAAAAATTAGTTTCACCATCTAAAAATTCACGATTAGAGAAATTTGGTAAAACGTTAACATTTTTGTGTTTAGCTTTAATTGTTTTTATTGTTGCAATGATTTTAATTTTTGTTGCTCAAAAAGGATTATCTACATTTTTTGTTGATAAAGTAAATATTTTTGATTTCTTATTTGGAAGAGAATGGCAACCAAGTTTGAAAGATAAAAGTGGTATGCCTTATCTAGGGGCTCTTCCAATGATTACAGGATCATTTGTGGTTACCATTTTATCTGCAATTATTGCAACGCCATTTGCAATCGGTGCAGCGGTATTTATGACTGAAATTTCACCTAAATACGGTGCAAAATTATTGCAACCAGCAGTTGAGTTACTTGTAGGTATTCCATCTGTTGTTTATGGTTTTATTGGTTTGCAAATTATCGTTCCTTTCGTTCGTAATCTTTTTGGCGGAACAGGTTTTGGAATTTTATCTGGGGTCTGTGTGCTTTTTGTTATGATACTACCAACAGTAACTTTTATGACTGTAGATAGTTTAAAGGCAGTTCCAAGGCATTACCGTGAAGCTAGTATGGCTATGGGTGCAACACGTTGGCAAACAATTTGGAGAGTCGTACTGAATGCTGCAAGACCAGGTATTTTTACAGCAGTCATTTTCGGTATGGCAAGAGCATTTGGTGAAGCACTAGCGATTCAAATGGTTGTTGGTAATTCAGCTGTCATGCCGACATCGCTTGTAACACCTGCTGCAACATTAACTTCTGTCCTAACAATGGGAATTGGAAATACGGTTATGGGTACTGTCCAAAACAATGTCCTTTGGTCACTTGCATTAGTTCTATTATTAATGAGTTTAGCATTTAACTCAATTGTTAAATTAATTACGAAAGAGAGAAAGAGAAATTATGAACGCTAAAAAGATTGATAAATTAGCAACTGGTACCTTATATACCATTGCTGGAATCATTGTAGCTATTCTAGCTTCTTTAATTCTTTATATTCTTCTCCGTGGTTTGCCACATGTTTCTTGGTCATTTTTAACTGGTCGTTCTTCTTCATATGAAGCAGGTGGTGGTATTGGAATTCAATTATATAATTCCTTTTTCCTATTAGTAGTGACTTTGATTATTTCAATCCCATTATCTACAGGTGCTGGTATTTATTTAGCTGAGTATGCTACAAAAGGGCCACTAACTAATTTTATTCGTACTTGTATTGAAATTCTTTCATCACTTCCTTCAGTTGTTGTTGGTTTGTTTGGTTATTTGATTTTTGTTGTTCAGTTTCAATACGGATTTTCGATTATTTCTGGTGCCTTAGCACTGACTGTATTTAACCTTCCACAAATGACTCGTAATGTTGAAGATAGTCTATTACACGTTCATCATACACAACGTGAAGCTGGTCTGGCACTTGGTTTATCACGTTGGGAAACTGTTTTCCACGTTGTTATTCCGGAAGCACTTCCTGGGATTGTTACAGGGATTGTTTTAGCATCAGGTCGTATCTTTGGTGAAGCTGCTGCACTTATTTATACAGCAGGACAATCTGCTCCAGCTTTAGATTGGTCAAATTGGAATCCATTAAGTGTTACAAGCCCAATCTCAATTTTCCGCCAGTCAGAAACATTAGCTGTTCACATTTGGAAAGTAAATAGTGAAGGAACTATCCCAGATGGAACTTTGGTATCAGCTGGTAGTGCAGCGGTATTATTAATCTTTATCTTAATTTTTAACTTATCAGCTCGCTTCCTCGGTAAGAGACTTCATTCACGAATGACAGCAGCTAAATAGGTTCAAGGAGAAATAATGACAGAATATAATTGGAATGAACGCCATATCATGACCTTCCCCGAAGAAAAAATTGCTTTGTCTACTAAAGATTTACATGTTTATTATGCAGGTAAAGAAGCAATCAAAGGGATCGATATGCAATTTGAAAAAAATAGAATTACAGCATTGATTGGTCCTTCTGGATGTGGAAAATCGACTTATCTTAGAAGTTTAAATCGAATGAATGATACTATCGATATTGCTAAAGTTACAGGTGAAATTAATTACCAAGGTATCAATGTCAATAGTCCAGAAATGAATGTTTTTGAAGTTAGAAAGCATATTGGGATGGTTTTCCAAAGACCAAATCCATTTGCAAAGTCCATCTATAGAAACATTACTTTTGCTCATGAACGAGCTGGTATAAAAGATAAACAAGTGTTAGATGAAATTGTTGAAACTTCTCTGAAGCAAGCTGCACTTTGGGACCAAGTTAAAGATGATTTACATAAATCAGCTTTCACCTTATCAGGTGGTCAACAACAAAGGCTTTGTATTGCTAGAGCTATATCTGTTAAACCAGATATTTTGTTAATGGATGAACCTGCCTCAGCTTTAGATCCAATTGCTACTATGCAATTGGAAGAAACAATGTTTGAATTGAAGAAAAATTATACTATTATTATTGTTACTCATAATATGCAACAAGCTGCTCGTGCCAGTGATTACACAGCGTTTTTCTATTTGGGTGACCTTATTGAATATGATAAAACACGTAATATTTTCCAAAATGCCAAATGTCAATCAACAAATGACTATGTATCTGGACACTTTGGTTAGAAAGGGCTCAAATGTCAGAACCAATATTAGAAGTAAAAGATCTTTCTGTTTACTACAATAAAAAGAAAACACTGAATAATGTTTCATTGAATTTTTACCCAAATGAAATTACAGCATTGATTGGTCCGTCAGGATCTGGAAAATCAACATTGTTACGTGCTATCAATCGAATGAGTGATTTAAACCCTGAAGTTACGGTTACAGGTACGATTGTTTATAACGGACATAATATTTATAGTCCACGAACTGACACAGTTGATTTACGCAAAGAAATAGGAATGGTTTTTCAACAACCAAATCCATTTCCAATGTCAATTTACGAAAATGTTGTCTATGGACTTCGTCTAAAAGGTGTTAAGGATAAACATATCTTAGATCAAGCCGTTGAATCATCTTTAAGAGGCGCTTCCATTTGGGATGAGGTGAAAGATAGATTACACGATTCTGCACTTGGTCTATCAGGTGGACAACAACAACGTGTTTGTATTGCTAGGGTTTTAGCAACAAGTCCAAAGATTATTCTATTAGATGAACCAACATCTGCTTTAGATCCAATTTCAGCTGGAAAAATTGAAGAAACTTTGTTTGAATTGAAAAAAGACTACACGTTAATTGTTGTAACACGTTCAATGCAACAAGCATCTCGTTTATCTGACCGAACTGGCTTTTTCTTGGCAGGAGATTTACTTGAAGTTGGAAATACTAAAACAATGTTTATGAATCCTAAAAGAAAAGAAACTGAAGATTACATTTCTGGGAAATTCGGATAACCAATTAGAAACTTATCTTATTTTTATGTTTTTGAAAATAGATATAGAAAAGAAGGAAAAATAATGCTTAGAAGTAAATTTGATGAAGAATTAGATAAATTACATAATCAATTCTATTCAATGGGAACAGAAGTATTAGCTCAAATTAATAAAACTGTTCGAGCTTTTGTTAGTCATGACCGTGATTTAGCAAAAGAGGTTATTGAAGAAGATGATACTATTAATGAGTTTGAAACAAAACTTGAGAAGAAATCATTAGAAATTATCGCCTTACAACAGCCAGTTTCAAATGATTTACGTACAGTTATCACCGTATTGAAGGCCTCTAGCGATATCGAACGTATGGGTGACCATGCTTCGTCAATTGCAAAAGCAACAATCCGTATGAAAGGCGAAGAAAGATTGCCTTTAGTTGAAGAACAAATCAACTTGATGGGTAAAGCTGTTAAACATATGGTAGAGGATGCTTTAAACGCCTATATAAATGGTGATGATAAAAAAGCTTATGAAATTGCAGCACATGATGAAGTTATTGATAACTATTTCCGTGATATCCAAGCTTTAGCAGTTGAAGAAATCAGAAAAACTCCAGATGCAGTTTATGCAGGTAAAGAATATTTCCAAGTTCTTATGTATTTGGAAAGAATTGGTGACTATGCCCGTAATATATGTGAATGGGTTGTTTATCTGAAAACTGGTAAAATTATTGAATTATAAGTTAATATGATATAATAGTGGTTAGAAAATATTTTCTAATCACTTTTTTTAGACTGAGGAGTTTTATGAACAAAGTAGAGCATTTGATCGAAAAATTTAGTCCCGAAAATTATAATCTTTTTTTGGACATTTGTCGTGACAATAAAACCTTTACAGGAAATGTAGCAATTAATGGCGAAGCCTTTGACAATCATATTTCATTTCATCAAAAAGGCTTGGATATCCATTCCATTCTTTTAGATAATGAAGACCTTGTTTTCACTGTAGATCACGAAAATGAATTAATTCATATAGAATTACCAACAACTGGTATCATGACACTTGTCATTGAATTTTCTGGTCGGATTACTGATAATATGACCGGAATTTACCCATCATATTATACTGTTGATGGTGAAAGAAAAGAAGTCATCTCAACTCAGTTCGAAAGTCATTTTGCAAGAGAGGCATTTCCTTGTATCGATGAACCACAAGCAAAAGCTACATTTGATTTAAGCATAAAATTTGATCAAAAAAATGATGGGATAGTCATTTCAAATATGCCTGAAACAAATGTCGCGTTACGTGAAGAGACTGGTATTTGGATTTTTGATACAACGCCACGAATGTCTTCTTACCTATTAGCCTTTGGGTTAGGCGATTTACATGGTATAACAGCAAAATCAAAGGGAGGAACCGAAGTAGGAGTATTTGCTACAAAAGCGCATCCAACATCATCCTTAGAATTCTCACTCGATATTGCTGTTCGCATTATTGATTTCTACGAAGATTATTTTGGGGTACCTTATCCAATCCCTCAATCATATAATTTAGCCTTGCCTGATTTTTCGTCAGGTGCTATGGAGAACTGGGGCTTAATTACGTATCGCGAGATTTATTTATTAGTTGATCAAAATTCAACTGTAGCAAGTCGTCAACAAGTGGCATTGGTAGTTGCCCACGAATTAGCTCATCAATGGTTTGGTAATTTAGTAACTATGAAATGGTGGGACGATTTATGGTTGAATGAAAGTTTTGCAAATATGATGGAATATGTATCAGTTGATGCAATTGAGCCTTCTTGGAAGATTTTTGAAGACTTCCAAACTGGTGGTGCACCACTTGCATTGAAACGTGATGCAACTGATGGCGTTCAATCTGTGCACGTGGGTGTTAATCATCCGGATGAGATCAATACACTCTTTGATCCAGCTATTGTATATGCTAAAGGAAGTCGTTTAATGCATATGCTTCGTCGTTGGATTGGAGATAAAGATTTTGCAAAGGGCTTAAAAATCTATTTTGAAAAGCACCAATATGGTAATACTGTTGGAAGAGATCTATGGAATGCATTGACAGAAGCTTCAGGAAAAGATGTTGCAGCATTTATGGATGCTTGGTTAGAGCAACCTGGTTATCCAGTATTGATGGCTAAAATAGCAAATGATTCTTTGATTTTAACACAAGAGCAATTCTTTATCGGTCAACACCAAGACCAAAACAGGTTGTGGCCAATTCCATTGAACAGTTCGTGGATTGGATTGCCTGATACATTAACAGAAGAAACACTTGTGATTCCTAACTTTAGTCAAATTGCAGCGCAAAATGACGGACCTCTTCGTTTTAATACAGAAAATACGGCACATTATATTACTAACTATCAAGGGCAATTATTTGAAGACTTGGTTGCTAACTTAGATAACTTAGACAATATCAGTTTATTACAAGTCATCCAAGAGCGTCGCTTATTAGCTGAAAGTGGTATGATTTCATATGCAGAATTGGTAGCATTCATTTCTGTATTCAAGGATAAAAAATCTTATATGGTTGCTTCAGCGCTTTCTCAAGTTATCACAGGTTTATTAAACTTTGTAGATGAGGATACGAGTGAAGAAAAAGCTTTGCATAGGTTAATTCAATCTATTTTCCAATCAGACTTCGACCGTCTTGGGTTTGAACAACATGCTGGGGAATCTGATGAGGATGAAATGGTTCGTCAGATTGTTTTAAATCTATTGATTCTAACAGGACAAGAAGATGTTTTAGAAAAGGCAAAGCAAATCTATGAAGAGCATCAAACTGACGTATCTCAGTTACCTGCAGCAATTCGTCGTTTAGTTTTAATTAGTAAAATTAAATTCTTTGAAGATGAAGAAGCTGTAGACCATCTTTTTGATACCTATATTAACACTACTAATAATAATATTCGCTTAGATATTGCGGCAGCTTTGTCAAAAACACATAAGGATTTGACGTTGAAACGTATCCAACTTAGTCTAAAAGACAAAGCAATTGTTAAACCTCAAGATTTGGCGATGTGGTATAATGTTTTGTTGAGCCAAGAATTTACGCAAGAAAGTTTGTGGGAGTGGGCACGACAAGATTGGGATTGGATTAAATCAGTTTTAGGTGGAGACATGAGTTTTGATCGTTTTGTTATTTACCCAGCAAATCAATTTAAAACTAGTCACCGTTTAGAAGAATATAAAGCATTCTTTGAACCTAAACTAGATGATATGGCAATTAGCCGTAATATTAAAATGGGGATTAATGAAATTTCCGCACGCGTACGGTTAATTGAAACTGAAAAAGAAGCGGTGTCTAAGGCTCTGTTAACATTATAAAACAAGGGGAGTCTTTAGGCTTCCCTTGTTTTTAGCTTAAATTAAGCTTTTCATGCTATTTTATTTTAAAAATGGGATAAAATAGTAAGAAGAGAAATTATTTATTGCTAGGTGGAATATAAATGATAAAAATATTATTAGTAGAAGATGATTTGAGCTTATCGAACTCAATCTTTGATTTTTTAGATGATTTTGCGGACGTGCTACAGGTTTTTGACGGGGATGAAGGCCTCTTTGAAGCTGAGAGTGGTGTCTATGATTTAATTTTACTTGACTTAATGCTACCTGAAAAAGATGGGTTCCAAGTATTGAAAGATCTACGAGAAAAAGATATAAGAACTCCTGTCTTAATTATGACAGCTAAAGAGAGTATTGATGATAAGGGGCACGGTTTCGAACTAGGAGCTGATGATTACCTAACGAAACCATTTTACCTAGAGGAATTAAAAATGCGCATTCAAGCCCTATTAAAACGTTCTGGGAAATTGGTAGATAATAGTTTAAATTATGGAGATATTAGTATTGATACTGAGCGGAATTTAGTGACTGTAAATAATAAAAAGGTGGAACTATTAGGAAAAGAATTTGAGCTTTTAGTTTATTTTTTACAAAACCAAAATGTTATCCTTCCTAAATCTCAAATCTTTGACCGCATTTGGGGATTTGACAGTGATACAACTATTTCAGTCGTTGAAGTTTACGTTTCCAAAATACGAAAAAAATTGAAAGGGTCTGACTTTGTAACCGATTTACAAACTTTACGAAGTGTCGGTTATATATTAAAAACGAATGGCTAAACTAAAGAATATTTTACAATCTGGGACGTTTGATCATTTCTTTCATTTTTTTACGGTTTTTACAAGTATTTTTGTTATCATGACTGTAATTATTCTCCAAATAATGCGTTTCGGTGTCTATTCAACAGTTGATAATAGTTTAAATTTGATTGCTAAGCATTCTGGGCTTTATGCTGATAAAGCAATGGAGAGAATTTCTTTATTTAATTTTGATAATCAAATTTTCAATGAGGGCAGTAGCCGCTATAAAACCACATTAATTGCAGACCCTGTAGGAAATACTGATATTATACTATACAGTGCGGATGGTACTATTTTAAATCCATACGATGCATTTTCTAATTTAAATTATTTCAAATTAAATAAACAAAAATTGAACACGATCGTAACTCAAAAAACAACAAATTTTTATGGGCACGAAGAAAAATTTCATACAATGACAATTAAGGTTCATTCTCATAATTATCCTGCTGTCTCTTATTTGACGGCAGTTGCCAATGTGGAACAGCTTGATCGTGCTAATGAACGCTATGAAAAAGATATCATTATGGTCATGTCATTTTTTTGGTTAATATCCATATTTGCAAGTATTTACTTAGCTTATTGGAGCCGTAAACCAATCGTCGAAAACTTTAAAAAACAGAAGACATTTGTTGAAAATGCTAGTCATGAATTAAGAACACCACTAGCTGTTTTACAAAATCGACTTGAGACATTATTTAGAAAACCAAACGAAACGATACTAGATAATAGCGAAGCTATTGCCTCGAGTCTTGAAGAAGTTCGAAACATGCGGATTTTAACGACAAATCTTTTAAATTTAGCAAGACGAGATGATGGCATTAAACTCAAAAAAGAAACTATTGATGCCACATTTTTCCATTCCCTTTTTGAAAATTATGAACTAATTGCTGAAGAAAATGGGAAAACATTACACATTGTCAATGACGTTCCACGTCCAATTGTGACCGATAAAGCCTTGCTAAAACAATTAATTACGATACTTTTTGACAATGCTGTTAAATATACAGCTGAGGATGGAAACATTTCTATTGAAGTCAAATCAACCGATAAACATTTATTAATTCGAGTAAGCGATAATGGCATAGGTATTTCTGAGTCTAATAAAGAAAAAATATTTGATCGTTTTTACCGTGTTGATAAAGCAAGAACACGTCAAAGTGGTGGTTTTGGATTAGGATTGTCACTAGCAAAACAAATTGTTACGACATTAAAGGGTGATATTACAGTTAAGGATAATCAACCAAAAGGAACAATTTTCCAAGTTAAAATTTAGTCAATAACTAAAAAAGACATAGTCAAATGCTCTTACTCTCAAAAGTTAGATAAAAATCTAAGGACAAGAGAAAGTTCATAAGTGACTAGTCTTTTTAGTTATTCAATTGTTGGCTAAAAGAAAAAACTCCGGAAGGAGTTTTCATTGGATATTGATTAGCCAAGTTTAGCAGCAAGACGTGCTTTATCGCGGCTTGCTTTATTTCTATGAATTAAACCTTTTGATTCAGCTCTATCGATGCTTGAAGAAGCAGCGCGGTAAAGTTCTTCAGTTGGGTTAGCTTCATATGCTTTGATTGCAGTACGCATAGCTGATTTTTGTGCTGAATTCTTTTCGTTTGATTTAACGTTAAGTTCAGCGCGTTTAATAGCTGATTTAATATTTGCCAATGTTTTCACCTCCAAATTAATCTAACTACACTATTATATAGAATTTATGCTTGTTTGGCAAGTCTTTCTCACCGTTTGACGAAAATTTCATCAATTTTATGATCTTTTGCTTTATGTAAGATAAGATCTGCTCTTGTCCTAGTAGGCTCTATAAACTTTTCCAAATTTTCTAAGTTAATCGTTTTCCAGACATCCTTTGCAAAAATAATGGCTTCATCACGAGGCATTTTAGCATATTTTGAGTAAAAACTAGAAGCATCATTTTTTGCCAGATCTAAAATGCGTTCAAATCTCTGGATATACCATTCTTCGATATCATTACTATCGGCATCAATATAAATCGAAAAATCAAAATAATCACTCATGTAAATTCTGTTATTTTGAGGATTTTGAAAAACATTTATACCCTCAATAATTAGAAAATCAGGATTTTCAATGACTTGGCATTGATCTGGAATGATATCATAAATTTCATGTGAATACATTGGTATTTCAGCATCTTTACCAGTTTTCATTTTATCTAAAAATTGTAGGAGTAATTCCATATCATATGACTCAGGAAAACCCTTGCGATTGAGAATATTATGCTCAATTAAATAGGAGTTGGGATATAAAAACCCGTCAGTGGTAACCATTTCAACTTTACTAGATTTAAAGGTACGAGATAGTAGGAGTTGTAAGAGTCGACTAGTAGTTGACTTACCTACGGCAACTGAGCCAGAAATACCAATAATAAATGGACGAATACTCACATCTTTTTTTAGGAAAATAGATTTTGAAAAGGACAAGTTTTCCTGATTAATTTTGTAGATTTGAATTAAATTTAAGAGAGGTAAGTAAACTTCCATGACATCTCTAATATTAATATTATCATTTAAACTTGTAATTGTTTTTAATTCTTCTTCAGTCAGTAAAGGTTTAACTTTTTGATGCAATTCTTTCCAAGATGCTCTAGAAATACTATCGAACTTTGTATAATCTTTTGTCATTTGCTTCTCCTAATTTTCGGCAATAACTTTATTATAGCATGAGAAAAATGAAAATGTAAGGAAAGGACTTTTGAAATAAAAAGTATTTGACCATTAAATAATAATATACACAAACTATCATAAAAAATAAATAGTTATTAGTTTTAGTAAATACGAACATTTTTAGGAAAAGTATTCATAACAAGCGTCTTGTAAACCGTTTCAAAGTATGGTAGAATGATAAAGCATCTTAAAAAGATAGGAATTACTATGGCAAATATGTATTATGAAGAGAATCCAGATAGTCTTCATGACATCCATGAATTAAAAGTTTCTTTATTAGGAAAACCTTTTACTTTTTATACGGATGCTGGAGTTTTCTCAAAGAAAATGATTGATTACGGTAGTCAAGTGCTCTTGACTTGCCTATTCTTTCAAGTTGGTGAAAAAGTATTAGATGTAGGATGTGGGTATGGCCCACTCGGAATTAGCTTGGCTAAAGTCCAAAATGTTGATGCCACAATGGTAGATATCAACAACAGAGCTATCGATTTAAGCAAAAAAAATGCTGAAAAAAATGGTGTTAAGGCAACAATCCAGCAGTCGAACATCTACGAAAATGTGCATGGGGCATTCGATCACATCATTAGTAATCCACCAATTCGGGCTGGAAAACAAGTTGTCCATGAAATCATCGAAAAAAGCATTGATCATTTAAATATTGGTGGTGACCTTACAATTGTTATTCAAAAAAAACAAGGCGCACCAAGTGCAAAAGATAAAATGGCATTGATTTTCGGTAATGTTGAAACCATCAAAAAAGATAAAGGGTATTACATTCTTAGGAGTATCAAGGATGAGAACAGTTGATTTAATTCAAAAAAAACGAGACGGAAAAGAGCTGACAACTGAAGAAATAGACTGGTTAATCTCAGGTTATGCTGATGGTAGTGTTCCTGATTACCAAATGTCTGCCTTTGCAATGGCAGTTTACTTTAAAGGCATGTCAACGCGTGAAACCCGAGACTTAACGATGAGTATGGTTAAGACGGGTGATCAAATTGATTTGTCAGCAATTGATGGCATTAAAACTGATAAGCACTCAACTGGAGGTGTAGGAGATAAAGTAACTCTTATATTAGCACCATTAGTAGCAAGCTTTGGCGTTCCAGTTGCAAAAATGAGTGGACGAGGCTTAGGGCATACTGGTGGCACACTTGATAAGCTCGAAGCTATCAAAGGCTACCAAATTAACCGAGGTCAAGATGAGTTCATTAAACAAGTCCAAGACATTGGTGTGGCTGTAATTGGTCAATCAGACCAACTTGTTAAAGCTGATAAATTACTTTATGCGTTAAGAGATGTGACAGCAACTGTTGACATCATTCCGCTGATTGCAAGCTCTGTAATGAGTAAAAAAATTGCTGCAGGAGCAGATAGTATACTATTAGATGTCACAGTTGGCGATGGTGCCTTTATGAAGACTATTGAGGATGCAGAAAAGCTATCGCGTTTAATGGTTGATTTAGGAAAAGAAGTCGGCCGTAAAACCGTAGCCGTCATAACAAATATGTCTCAGCCCCTAGGACAAGCAATTGGAAATAGGTTAGAAGTATTAGAAGCTATCGATATCATGAAAGGTCATGGTCGCGACGATATTACTCATTTCATCTGTGAATTAGCACAGTTGATGTTAGAATTAGCAGGTGTCGAAAAGAGTCTTGATGATATCAAAGATCAATTAGTTAATGGAAAAGCTCTCAAAAAATTCGAAGAAATGGTTGTATATCAAGGTGGAGATCTAGAGGATTTATATCGTCAATCGACATCATCAGTTGTAACTGAAATTCGAGTTAAAGAAGAAGGTTATATTACTGAACTCCCTGCTCTAGAGTTTGGATTAATTGCGATGAGACTTGGTGCTGGACGAGCTGTAAAATCAGATCAACTTGATTATGAAAGTGGAATTGTTTTCAATAAAAAAGTAGGCGATTACATTGCTTTCGGAGAAGTTGTTGCAAGGGTTTATTCTTGTAATAAATTAGATGAAAAGGTGCTTACAGATTTTGAAAAAAATGTTAAAATAAGTATGGAACCTGTTGATACAAAAGAGATTATAAAAATCATATCCTAAGGAGAATTATCTGTGAAAATTAATAAGTATATCGATCATACATTACTTAAAGCTGATTCAGTTAAAAGCCAATTTGATCAACTTCTCAAGGAGGCAAAAGAATTTGGTTTTGCCAGTGTATGTGTAAATCCTTCTTGGGTCTCTTACTGTGCTCAAGCACTAAAAGATAGTGACGTTAAAGTATGTACTGTAATTGGGTTTCCGTTAGGGGCAACAACTTCTGAAACTAAGGCATTCGAAACAAGAAATGCTATTGAAAAAGGTGCAGACGAAATTGATATGGTCATCAATATCGGGTTACTTAAACAAGGTGACTACCAATCTGTTGAAGATGACATTCGTGCAGTTGTTGAAGCTAGCGGTGATAAACTGGTAAAAGTTATTATTGAAACTTGTTTATTAACGGATGAAGAAAAAGTAAAAGCTTGCCAACTTTCTGTTGCTGCTGGAGCAGATTTTGTTAAAACCTCTACAGGATTTTCAATGTCTGGTGCTAATATTTCAGATGTTAAATTAATGAGACAGACAGTTGGCCCAGATATTGGAGTTAAAGCTGCAGGCGGTGCTAGATCTTTGGAAGATGCGCTTGCTTTTATTGATGCAGGTGCAACTAGAATTGGAACTTCTTCAGGTGTGAAAATCGTTCAAGGGGAGATTGCTAATGGTGACTACTAATCTAGTGGAATTGGCTATTGACGCAAGCGAACATGCCTATGTTCCATACTCACATTTTCCAATCGGTGCAGCATTAAAAACTAAAGATGGACATATTTTTTCTGGCTGTAATATTGAAAATGCTAGTTTTGGTCTAACAAACTGTGGTGAAAGAACAGCAATTTTCAAAGCAGTTTCGGAAGGTTATAAAGAATTGTCAGAAATTGCCATTTATGGTCAGACAAAAGATCCAGTTTCACCTTGTGGTGCATGTCGTCAAGTTATGGCTGAGTTCTTTCCATTAACTGCTAAAGTCACTCTAATTGCAAAGGACGGGCGTACTGAAGAAACGACTGTTGGTGACTTGTTGCCCTATACGTTTACAGATTTAAACTAATCTGTCTTAATATGTTATTCAGCCATAAGGCTTTATATTACTTTCAGCAAGTAATTGCTAGAAACTTTTTTAGGAGGGTTCATTTAGATGAACAAGAAATTTATTGGTCTTGGCTTAGCTTCTGTAGCTTTACTAAGCTTAGCTGCTTGTGGTAACCGTGGTGCTTCAAAATCTGATAGCAAAGATGCTAAAACAGATTTAAAAGTTGCAATGATCACAGATACTGGTGGTGTTGATGATAAATCATTTAACCAATCAGCATGGGAAGGCATGAAGGCTTGGGGGAAAGAAAACGGACTTAAAAAAGGTTCTGGTTTTGACTACTTCCAATCTGCAAGTGAATCAGATTATGCAACTAACTTAGATACAGCTGTTTCAAGTGGTTACAAATTACTTTATGGTATTGGTTTCTCACTTAAAGATGCAATTGCCAAAGCTGCAGGTGATAACAAAGATGTTAACTATGTAATCGTTGATGATATCATCGAAGGAAAAGACAATGTTGCTAGTGTAACATTTGCTGATAATGAAGCCGCTTATCTTGCAGGGATTGCTGCTGCCAAAACCACTAAAACAAAAGTAGTTGGTTTTGTTGGTGGTATGAAAGGCACTGTCATTACTCGATTTGAAAAAGGATTTTTAGCTGGTGTTAAATCGGTTGATGATAGTATCCAAGTTAAAGTTGACTATGCTGGATCTTTTGGTGATGCTGCTAAAGGTAAAACAATCGCAGCTGCACAATATGCTGGTGGTGCTGACGTTATTTATCAAGCTGCTGGTGGAACTGGTGCTGGTGTCTTCAATGAAGCCAAAAGTGTTAATGAAAAGAAAAGTGAAGCTGATAAAGTTTGGGTTATCGGTGTAGACCGTGACCAAGTTGGTGAAGGTAAGTACACTAGTCAAGATAAAAAAGAGTCTAACTTTGTTTTAGCATCTTCAATTAAGAAAGTCGGCAAATCAGTTCAATTAATTAACAAACTTGTAGCAGATAAAAAATTCCCTGGTGGAAAAACTACAGTTTATGGATTAAAAGATGGTGGTGTTGATATCGCTACTACAAATCTTAGTGAAGACGGTATAAAAGCAGTCAAAGCTGCAAAAGAAAAAATTATTTCTGGTGACGTTAAAGTTCCTGAAAAATAATAAGATTTAAGAACGACCTTTGTCGGTCGTTCTTTTTAGACTGAGATACTTTTATCTCAGTAAAGCTTGTGACCGATGACAAGCTTTACTGAAATAAAAGAGTGAATTGAAAGGAAGCACAATCCTATGACTCAATATGTCATTGAAATGAAAGACATTACTAAAAAATTTGGTGAATTCGTTGCAAATGATCATATCAATTTGCAAGTTGAAAAAGGCGAAATTCATGCCCTATTAGGTGAAAATGGCGCTGGGAAATCAACTTTAATGAATATGCTTGCCGGTTTATTAGAGCCAACTGAAGGTGAAATTGTAATCAACGGACAGTTGGTTGCAATTGATTCCCCATCTAAATCTTCTAAATTGGGAATTGGTATGGTTCACCAACACTTTATGTTAGTAGAAGCATTCACTGTTGCTGAAAATATCATTCTTGGGAATGAAACAGTAAAAAATGGTGTACTTGATTTAAAACAAGCAAGTAAAGATATTAAAGAATTATCAATGAAGTATGGTCTATCTGTTGATCCAGATGCAAGGGTAGCGGATATTTCTGTTGGCGCACAGCAACGTGTTGAAATTTTAAAAACTTTATATCGTGGAGCTGATATCTTAATCTTTGATGAGCCGACAGCAGTGCTAACACCATCAGAAATTAAAGAATTAATGTCAATTATGAAAAATCTAGTTAAAGAAGGTAAATCAATTATTTTGATTACCCATAAACTAGATGAAATTCGTGCTGTTGCTGATAAAGTTACTGTAATCAGACGTGGTAAAAGTATTGAGACAGTTCCTGTAGCCGGGGTGAGTTCAAAAGAATTGGCTGAAATGATGGTAGGTCGCTCAGTTTCATTCACTACTGAAAAAATGCCTTCACAACCTAAAGACGTTGTGTTATCTATCAAGGATTTGTATGTCGATGAAAATCGTGGCGTTCCTGCAGTGAAAGGTTTATCTTTAGATATTCGTGCTGGAGAAATTGTGGGTATTGCTGGTATCGATGGCAATGGTCAAAGTGAATTAATTCAAGCGATTACTGGACTTAGAAAGTCTAAATCTGGAAGTATTTTAATTAAAAATAAAGAAGTTACACACTGGACATCGCGACAAATCACAGAATTGTCAGTTGGTCATGTTCCAGAAGACCGCCATAGAGATGGTTTAGTTTTAGAGCTCTCATTAGCTGAAAATACAGCTCTACAAACTTATTACAAAGAACCGTTAAGTAAAAATGGTATTCTAAATTACAATAAAATTAATGAATATGCTCGCAAATTAATGGCTGAGTTTGATGTCCGCGGTGCAAGTGAATTAGTTCCTGCCAAAGGATTTTCAGGAGGGAATCAACAAAAAGCAATCATCGCTCGTGAAGTTGACCGTAACCCTGACTTATTGATTGTTAGTCAACCAACAAGAGGATTGGATGTTGGAGCAATTGAATATATTCATAGACGTTTGATTGAAGAAAGAGATAAAGGCAAAGCAGTGCTTGTTGTCAGTTTCGAATTAGATGAAATATTAAATGTGTCAGATAGAATCGCAGTAATACATGATGGAAAAATCCAAGGTATTGTAAGTCCAGAAAATACTAATAAACAAGAATTAGGTATTTTAATGGCAGGTGGTTCAATTGATAAGGAGGAAGAAGATGTCTAAAAAGGCACAACAAATTGCCGTACCAGTCATTTCCGTTTTATTAGGGTTTGTCTTGGGTGCAATTATTATGTTTATTTTTGGCTATGATCCAATATGGGGTTATGAAGGCTTATTTCAAATTGCCTTTGGTAGCGTAAAGAATATTGGTGAAATCATGAGAGCCATGGGACCACTTATTCTGATTGCTCTTGGATTCTCAGTAGCAAGTCGTGCAGGTTTTTTCAATATTGGTCTTTCTGGTCAAGCCTTAGCAGGTTGGATTTCATCAACTTGGTTTGCACTGTCACATCCTGATATGTCACGTCCTTTATTAATTCTATTTACTGTATTAATTGGTATGCTTGCAGGTGGTATAGCAGGTGCAATTCCTGGTATCTTAAGAGCTTTCTTGGGAACTAGTGAGGTAATCGTTACCATTATGATGAACTACATCATATTGTATATTGGTAATGCAGTTATCCAAAAGGGATTTGCTAAAAGTGTTAAACAGAGTATTGACTCAACCATTCAAGTTAGTAAAAATGCTACTTATCAAACAGAATGGCTTTCTAATTTGACAAGTAATTCTCGTATTAATATTGGTATTTTCTTTGCTATTATTGCTATTGTAGTTATCTGGTTCTTATTGAATAAGACAACTTTAGGATTTGAAATACGTTCAGTAGGTTTGAATCCTCACGCAAGTGAATATGCTGGGATGTCTTCAAAACGAACAATCATTTTATCAATGATTATTTCTGGTGCTCTAGCGGGTCTTGGCGGTGTCGTTGAAGGGCTTGGTACATTTGGTAATGTCTTTGTTCAGTCAAGTTCTTTGGCCATTGGATTTGATGGAATGGCTGTTAGCTTATTAGCTGCAAATAACCCAATTGGTATTTTCTTCTCTTCATTCTTATTTGGTGTCCTAAATATTGGTGCGCCAGGTATGAACATTGCAGGTATCCCACCAGAATTGGTTAAGATTGTAACTGCATCAATTATCTTCTTTGTAGGAGCACATTATTTGATTGAAAAATATATGATCCGTAACAAAAAAGTAACAGTGAAAGGTGGTAAATAAGATGTCAATAGTGACTTTATTATCTCTACTTATGTCTTCAATGCTTATTTATGCAACACCTTTAATTTTTACAAGTATCGGTGGGACATTCTCTGAACGTAGTGGTGTTGTTAACGTCGGTTTAGAGGGTATAATGGTTATTGGTGCTTTTACAGGTATTGTTTTTAACTTAGAATTCGCTCATACTCTTGGTAAAGCAACTCCATGGATTGCCATTCTTGTTGCAGGTTTTGCGGGATTGATTTTCTCACTTATCCATGCATTAGCAACAATTAATTTTAGGGCTGACCACATTGTCAGTGGTACCGTGTTGAACTTATTAGCGCCTTCGTTCGCAATTTTCCTTGTTAAAGTGCTTTATGGTAAGGGGCAAACTGATAATATTCAAACTTCTTTTGGGAAATTTGATTTCCCGATTTTATCAAAAATTCCAATCATCGGAGACATTTTCTTTAAAAATACAACTTTGATTGGTTATTTAGCTGTTGCTTTCTCATTCTTAGCTTGGTATATTTTATATAAAACAAGATTTGGTTTGAGATTAAGATCTGTAGGTGAGCACCCACAGGCAGCAGATACACTTGGAATCAATGTTTATTTGATGAAATATTACGGTGTTATGATTTCTGGTTTCCTAGGTGGTATTGGTGGAGCAGTTTATGCGCAATCAATTTCAGTTAACTTTGCAGTTACAACGATTTTAGGTCCTGGTTTCATTTCATTAGCCGCTATGATCTTTGGTAAATGGAATCCAATTGGGGCAATGTTATCAAGTTTATTCTTTGGACTCTCTCAAAGTTTAGCCGTTATTGGAAGTCAATTACCTTTGTTAAGCTCAATTCCTTCAGTTTACTTAGAAATTGCACCTTACGTCTTCACAATTATTATTTTAGCAGCTTTCTTTGGTCAATCTGTTGCTCCAAAAGCAGATGGTGTTAACTATATTAAATCAAAATAACATCAACTCTGTTGATTTAAAAAGTGAAGTCAAACTTATTTGGCTTCACTTTTTTAGAATTCATTTTACAGTCTACAAAAAGGAAGTACAATTTTTGTACTTCTTTTAAATATTAATTAACAAATGTATTGATTTCTTTTTCAATCGTTACAATTTTTTGTTCAGCTTGCTCAAGTGTTTCTCCAACTGTTGCGATATAGAATTTGATTTTTGGTTCTGTTCCTGAAGGACGAACAGCAAACCATGAATCATCTGCAAGGGTATATTTCAATACATTACTTGGTGGCGTTGTTAGACTAGTTACATTGCCTTTTTGGTGGTCTTTAGCTGTTAAATTTTGGAAGTCTTCTGAAAGTACAATTTCAGTGTTGTTAAATTGACTTGGAGCATCGTTACGGAAGTTATCCATAATTGCTTTAATTTGAGCTGCTCCATCAACACCAGATAAGGTAACTGAAATTGTTTTTTCTGCAAAGTAACCATATTCTTTATAAATTTCATCAATACCGTCTGCTAATGTTAAACCACGTGAGCGGTAGTAGGCAGCAATTTCAGCAACTAATAATACGGCTTGAATAGCGTCTTTATCACGTACAAATGGTTTAATCAGGTAACCAAAGCTTTCTTCGAAACCAAACATGTAAGTATGATTGTGTTTTTCTTCAAACTCTTGAATTTTTTCTGCAATAAACTTGAAGCCTGTTAACACATTAAACATTGTAGCGCCGTAGCTTTCAGCAATTTTTGTAACTAATTCTGTAGATACAATTGATTTAGCTAGAGCTGCATTCTCAGGTAGTGTACCGGCTTGTTTGTGCGCTTCTAGAATATATTTGGCAATTAAAGCTCCAATTTGGTTACCAGATAGATTCCAGTAAGAGCCATCTTCTTGACGGATTTCAACACCAAGTCGGTCAGCATCAGGGTCTGTTGCAACCAAAACATCAGCATCAACTTGACGACCGAGTTCTTCAGCAAGAGCAAATGCAGTTTGACTTTCTGGGTTTGGTGATTTAACAGTTGAAAAATCTGGATCTGGTTTAGCTTGTGCTTCAACAACCTCTACTGATTCAAAGCCAGCTTGTGCTAAAGCACGGCGAGCAAGCATTTCGCCTGTACCGTGAAGCGGTGTGTAGACAATTTTCATGTCTCGTCCATAATTATCGATCAAATCTTGATTGATATTCACATCCTTAACTTCTTTAAGGTATTCTTTATCAATCGCTTCGCCAATTACTTCAATAAGACCTGATTCTTTTGATGCTTCTAGATCAGCTAGCTGAATAGAGAAAGGATCCTCAATAGTTCTGATGTAGTCTGTCAGTGCATCTGCATCAGCTGGAGGCATTTGTCCACCATCTGCTCCATAAACTTTATAGCCGTTAAATGGAGCAGGATTATGGCTTGCTGTAATCATAATACCAGCAAATGCACCTAGGTGACGCACTGCAAATGATAATTCAGGTGTTGGACGTAAGCTTTCAAAAACATATGACTTAATGCCATGCGCAGCTAAGACTTGGGCTGATTCAAAGGCAAATTCTGGTGAGAAATGACGTGAATCATATGCGATAGCAATTCCTGCATCTTTTGCGACTTGTCCTTTTGACTCAACAAGCTTGGCTAAACCTTCGGTAGCTTGTCTTACAACGTAGATATTAATCCGGTTTGTTCCAGCACCAATGTAGCCACGCATTCCGGCTGTACCAAATTCTAAATTAGTATAGAAGGCATCTTCCATAGTTTTGTCATCCATTGCTACAAGCTCTTCTTTTAGGTAATCAGGAAGAGTTGTAACAGCTAACCATTTTTGATAATTTTCTTTATAAGTCATCGTTTACTCCTTTATATTTTTAAACGCTTTCATTATACCATTTTGAAAAGAAAAAATCATCCTTTTTTCTATTGATTTCACAGCTTACATCTTTAAGTTTTCAAAAAAACTTGTTCAAGCGAACAAGTTGATGATTTATTTTTTCAATTTAGTAAGTGTCGGAATGATTGCAAAGACCACTAAGGCTGATATAATCATTTCTGCGATAGCATTTGTAGAAACAATTGTTGTTAGTAAAGCTTTGATATTTCCATTGAAAACTTTCGCAAAGAAAATAAAAATTCCGCTTAAAACAAAAACAGTATTTGTTAATGACCCAATAATTCCTGATATAACAAGCCCGAATTTAGTGTTAACCATTTTGTAAATGAAATAGGGAAATACACCGATTAGAATTCTTGGAACTAAGGCAATTAGTAATGAGAAGAAATTGCCATGTGTTACAAATGGAGAGAAGAGGTAACTTGTTGGTAAAAGAACGATTGTATTTGTAATGACACTAATGACACCCATCAAACCACCTAAAATGGAGCCGATTTTTGGTCCATAAACAATCGATGCTACAATAACAGGAATATGAACAAGTGTCGGTTTTATAGGGACTGGCCAGAGATTGAAAACTAATGAACTGATAAAATGAATCAGTAACATTATGGCAAAAAAGATTGAAATGGTTGCAATGGTTGATGACTTCGAACGGTTCATGTATTAATTAACTCCTTATAGTTAAATGCTATTATTTTAATCTCTTAAGCTAGTAATTTCAGCCATGATGGTATCAATATCTGCTAAAGCTCCAGTTCCAACATCACCACAAGCCAGTAAACTAGCTTTAGGCTTAATCTCACGGTATCCAAATGTAGCTAAACGAGATAAATTTTCTTGTGTAATGGGGTTTTGATACATTTTTGTATTCATCGCTGGTGCTATCATTTTGCGAACTTCAGGTGGCAAAGCTAAAGCAACACCTGTGATAATGTTATCCGCAAAGCCATATGAAAGATGGGCAATAGTATTGGCACTAGCCGGAGCTACTAAGAATAAGTCTGTGTTTTTAGCCAAATCAATGTGATTAACTTTCATTACATCATCCTCAGCCATTATATCAATATGGACAGTATTTTTTGAAAGAACTTGTAAGGTTAATGGTGTGATAAAAGCTTGGGCAGCTTTACTCATTAAAACAGTAACCTGATAGCCTTCTTTCATTAGTCTACTGGTTAAATCTGCAGCCTTATAAGCTGAAATGCTGCCAGTAACAGCAAGTGTAATATTACTTATCATAGGAAGTCACCCTTTCAAAAATAGCTTGCGCAATTTGCTGATTAGATTCTAACTTTTCTGCCTTATCAGAGGTGACTAAAAATGCCTGGTGACGATCTTTACTGATATTGTTTAAGTCGTTTGTGATAATAGCGGAGGCTTTATTATATTCTAAACTGTCTCTTGCTACGCTAATTAATTCATCCTCTGAAACGTTAACTAACAGTTTAAATCCAATTAATTGAATGGCAGGATTCCATTGTTTGACCAATGAGATAATTTTAGGCGTTTTTTTAAGAAAGAGAACTTGATAATCTGATTGAGAAGAGATTTTGCTTTCACCATTTCTTTTCTCAAGTAAGTCTAAGGGGTTGGATGTCGCTAACAATTCTTCCATATCAGTCATATAAACAGGTGTATAGTCAGATACAGCCATTGCATGGATGAAGCAATCATGTTCCTTGACGAGAGGTTCTAGGCAAGCAGCAAGTTCAGCAACATTACTTATTATTGTCATACTTAAATGAGGATGAAGCTCGGGTTTTACTGCCGAACTTGTTGTTACAAGGGTAACCTCATGACCATGATCTAAAAATAATTGAGCAATTTCTTTGCCAGTTTGACCACTGGAATGATTTGTGATTCCTCTGACCGAATCAATTTTTTCAATGGTTCCCCCGGATGTTATTAAAATTTTCATAAATTTATTTTACACAAAAATCACAAGTTAGTAAACGTTTTTATTTTTAATAAGTAAAGCAATACTAATAGTAGGCATAATAACTATGAAATAAGGAATGAATAAAACAAACGTTCGATTGTTACCTTAAATTTGTAATATATAGAGAGTTGGTATCTTGTAAATCTTTAAAACACGAATATTAGTCTTTTAAAAACCTAAATTTGTTTGTTCAAATCACAACTGTGGTATAATTGTCATATCTAAATTACTAAGGAGTTAAATGTGAAGTCAGATATTGAAATTGCTCAAAGCATAACACTTAAACCTATTACTGAGATTGTTGAAAAAGTTGGAATTTCTTATGATGATATCGAATTGTATGGCAAGTACAAAGCAAAATTATCATTTGAAAAAATTCAATCCTTAGCAAAAAATAAAGTCGGCAAATTGATACTTGTAACTGCTATAAATCCCACACCCGCTGGTGAAGGGAAATCAACAATGAGTATTGGATTAGCAGATGCCCTGAATAAAATTGGAATGAAGACAATGCTAGCTCTTCGAGAACCTTCACTAGGTCCAGTGATGGGAATCAAAGGTGGTGCCGCTGGTGGAGGATTTGCTCAGGTATTACCAATGGAAGATATTAATCTCCATTTTACAGGGGACATGCATGCCATTACAACAGCAAACAATGCGTTATCTGCCTTGATTGATAATCATTTACAACAAGGAAATGAACTTGGGATTGACCATCGTCGGATTATCTGGAAGCGTGTTTTAGATTTAAACGATCGTGCGCTCCGTCAAGTTATTGTTGGATTAGGCAGTCCTTTAAATGGCGTTCCAAGAGAAGATGGTTTTGATATAACCGTTGCTTCTGAAATCATGGCAATTCTATGTCTTTCAACTGATTTATCAGATTTGAAAGAAAGACTAGCAAGTATTGTCATTGCTTATAATAAAGAGCGTCAACCTATTTATGTGAGAGATTTAAAAGTTGAAGGTGCCTTAACCTTAATTCTTAAAGATGCCATTAAACCGAATTTAGTTCAAACGATTTATGGTACTCCCGCATTGGTCCATGGCGGTCCCTTTGCTAATATTGCTCATGGCTGTAATTCAGTACTTGCAACAAGTACAGCGTTACGCTTAGCTGATTATACAGTTACAGAGGCTGGATTTGGGGCTGATTTAGGAGCTGAAAAATTTCTTGATATTAAAGTGCCTAATTTACCAACTACTCCCGATGCAGTTGTGATAGTTGCTACTTTACGTGCTTTAAAAATGCATGGTGGTGTCAATAAAGCTGATTTAAACCATGAAAATATTCAAGCTGTCCGTGACGGCTTTGCCAATCTTAAAAAACATGTGGAAAATATCAGAAAATATAATGTTCCAGCAGTTGTAGCTATCAATGAATTTGTAGCCGATACTGAGGCTGAAATCGCGACGCTTAAGGAATTATGTGCTCAAATAGATGTGCCTGTTGAATTAGCAAGTGTTTGGGCAGATGGAGCTGATGGTGGTGTCGAATTAGCGCAAACATTAGTCAATGTTATTGATAAAGGACAAGCAAATTACAATCGACTTTATGATGCTGAAGATGCTATTGAAGCAAAAATTGAGAAAATTGTTACTGCAATTTATGGTGGTCGTTCAGTCCAATATTCTGGTAAAGCTTTAACACAATTGAAGCAATTTAGAGAATTTGGTTGGGATAGGCTACCAGTTTGTATGGCCAAAACACAATACAGTTTCTCAGATAATCCAAATCTTCTTGGGGCACCAAGTGATTTTGATATTACAATTCGAGAATTTGTGCCAAAAACGGGAGCTGGATTTATTGTTGCTCTAACAGGTGATGTCATGACCATGCCTGGCTTACCAAAGCTACCTGCCGCACTCAATATGGACGTCCTTGAGGACGGTACAGCAATCGGTCTATTTTAATGTAAAAGAGTGGAGGACAAAAATCTATATAACAAGAGAGTCTGAGAACATTGTTCCAGACTCTTTTGTTCATGTCATATGCTATTAGGTAGTTAAAATAATTAGTGAAAGAGGAAGCAATTAAAGCCAAAAATACTATATACTTACCAATCAACAATTTATGCCGTTACTGAAAAAGGGGGCGCTTATACAATTTTTACTTTTGATATTAGAAAGGAATTTAACAAAGGACGGGTGAAAGTTCATGTTGCATTCGATGGTATGGATTATGATGGATCGATTGTTAATATGGGGATAAGAGATAATACCAATGACATCGTTTATATTATTGGAATTCGTAAAGACATACAAAAAACTATCAATAAAACAGTTGGAGAGGTTGTTCAAATTATAGTCCAAGAACGTGAATAAATCTTACTCAGACTTTTCATTAAATATGGTATAATAACTGTGATATTACACTTTATGGAGGATAAAGCAATAAGTAATAAAATTAAAGTGAAACACTTACTCCATAAGAGTAAATTAGGATTTCTCAGGGGAATATTCAGCCGAGTTACAGTCATTGCACTCTTAATCATTATCCAATTACTCTTTTTATTCCTATCCTTTGCCTGGATGGAACAATACCGTTATTGGTTGACAATTATTGAGACTATTTTTTCAATGATGATTGTTTTATATCTTGTAAACAGTGAGATGGATGTTATTTCCCGTGTTACTTGGTTGATATTGATTATGGTTACCCCTTTATTTGGTTCTTTGTTACTAGTTTATACAAAGCTTGATTGGGGATACCGAGGTTTAAAAAATCGCATTAGTGTGTTGGTTGAAGAAAGTAGTCATTTCATGAAGAATGATCATGAAATAATAGAGATATTAAAAGATAACACCTCGACTACTTATCATTTGGTTCAATATTTACAGAGAACCAGCGGAAGTTTTCCTGTTTATGATGGAACAAAAACATCTTATTTTCCTAGTGGTGAAGATTTTTTTGAAACCCTAAAAGAAGAACTTCTTAAAGCTAAAAAGTACATCTTTATGGAATTTTTCATTATTGCTGAAGGACTTATGTGGGGTGAAATTCTTACAATTATTGAAAAAAAAGTAAAAGAAGGAGTTGAGGTCAGAGTCATGTATGATGGCATGACTGAACTTTCGACGCTTTCGTTAGACTACTCAAAAAGATTGACCCGATTGGGGATTAAAGCAAAAGCTTTTCTTCCTATTTCACCAATTATTTCAACTCATTATAATTATCGTGATCACCGCAAAATTGTTGTCATTGATGGTGATATTGCCTTTACCGGAGGAATTAATCTTGCCGATGAATACATTAATGAAATTGACCGATTTGGACATTGGAAAGATGCTGGTTTAATGATTGAAGGAAAAGCAGTAGACAGTTTTCTGGTCCTATTTCTTCAAATGTGGTCCATCACAGAAGAAGATATTATTGTGGAGCCTTATTTGTCGAAACACCTAACACCAATTCCTTCAGATGGATTTGTCATACCTTATGCTGATTCGCCATTGGATACTGATAAAATTGGTGAAAATGTATATATTGATATTTTAAATCACGCTCGAGAATATGTTTATATTATGACACCTTATCTTATTTTGGACAGTGAGATGGAGCATGCTCTGAGATTTGCCGCTGAGCGTGGTGTTGATGTCAGGATTATTATGCCAGGAATACCAGATAAAAAAGTTCCTTATGCGCTAGCTAAAACTTATTATAAAGCATTGATGTCATCAGGTGTTACGATTTATGAGTATGAACCAGGCTTTATTCATTCTAAAATTTTTGTAAGCGACGGCATAAAAGCGGTAGTAGGTTCGATCAATCTTGATTACCGTAGTTTATACCATCATTTTGAATGTGCAACTTATTTGTATCGTGTATCAATCATTTCTGAAATCGTTAACGATTTCCTAGATGCTCAGTCACAATCTAAGTTTGTTACACCTGAAATGGTCAATAACCGTCCATTTCATCAAAAACTTGTTGGCTTATTAGTAAAAACAATTGCACCGCTCTTGTAATAATGACTTCTTTTTGATATCATAGGAATATGCGATGAGTCGATTGTGGTTTTTAACCACTATTGCGCAGGGGAGGTCATTAAGGCAGGAGCCGACTTTGTTAAATTGTGTGAACCTTTTTAGCACATTCTTTGAATGCCCCTAACCTCTGTCTCTTGACAGAGGTTTTTTTGCCTTTTCAAGTGACGATTTTTACGCTATAATAATAAAAAATAAATTTTTTGAAAATTAGAAATATAATAAACAATAGTTTTAGTGAGGTATTTAGATGGGTTATACAGTAGCAATAGTAGGGGCAACAGGAGCCGTTGGAACGCAAATGATTAATATGTTGGAAGAGTCTAGCTTACCAATCGAAAAAGTTAGGTTACTTGCATCAGCACGTTCTGCTGGAAAGACATTACAATTTAAAAATGAACAAATTACTATAGAAGAAACCACTGAAGATGCATTTGAAGGCGTTGATATTGCTTTGTTTTCAGCGGGAGGATCAACTTCTGCCAAATTTGCACCCTATGCTGTAAAAGCTGGGGCTGTGGTTGTTGACAATACGTCACACTTTAGACAACACCCATATGTTCCCCTTGTAGTTCCGGAAGTTAATCCGCAATCAATGGACCAACATAATGGTATTATTGCATGTCCTAATTGTTCAACGATTCAAATGATGGTTGCATTAGAACCGATTCGTCAAAAATGGGGCTTGGAACGAATCATTGTTTCCACTTACCAGGCTGTTTCTGGTGCTGGACAAACTGCTATCAATGAAACCCTTAATCAATTTAGTCAAGTGATTAATGATGGGGTTAATCCGAAGGATACGACTGCATCAATCTTACCTTGTTCAGGAGATAAGAAACATTTTCCGATTGCTTTCAACGCTATACCTCAAATTGATGTTTTCACTGATAATGATTATACTTATGAAGAAATGAAAATGACTAATGAGACTAAAAAGATTATGTCTGATGATACTATTAAAGTGTCAGCGACATGTGTTCGCATTCCAGTTCTATCAGCTCATTCCGAATCTGTATACATTGAAACAAAAGAGATTGCTCCAATTGAAGAGGTTAAGTCAGCGATTGCTAATTTCCCTGGTGCTGTCCTTGAAGATGATTTGGCTAATCAAGTCTACCCACAAGCTATTAATGCTGTAGGGTCAAAAGATACTTTTGTTGGTCGTATCAGAAAAGATTTAGATATTGAAAATGGTATTCATATGTGGGTAGTATCTGATAATCTTTTAAAAGGTGCTGCTTGGAATTCCGTGCAAATCGCTGAAACCTTACATGAGCGTGGCCTCGTTAAGGCAAGTAAAGAATTAATGTTTGATCTCCTATAAAATCCCACTGAGGTAGAAAATAGATAGAAGGTGCCTAATGTCTTATTCTCACTTAAAAAACTGTAAAATAATTACAGCGCTAGTCACACCTTTTCATGTAGATAGTCGATTAATTTTGAAGCTTTACCAAAACTAATCGACTATCTATTGGATCATCATACTGATGCAATTCTTTTAGCTGGGACAACAGCTGAAAGTCCGACTCTTACCCATCAAGAGGAGCTTGAATTATTCTCTGCTGTGCAAAAGATTGTAAAAGGTAGAGTCCCACTTATTGCTGGTATCGGTACAAATGATACGAGAGACTCAGTCGATTTTGCTAAAGAAGTTGATGCTTTTGGTGGTTTTGCTGCTAGATTGGTAATTGTTCCTTATTATAATAAACCGTCCCAAGAAGGCCTATATCAGCATTTTAAAGCGATTGCTGATGCTAGTAATCTGCCAATTGTCATTTACAATATTCCTGGCCGCGTAGTAGTTGAGCTCCATCTCGATACTTTGTTGAAATTGGCTAAGCATCCAAATATTATTGGTGTTAAAGACTGTACCAATCTGGATCATTTAGCTTATATTATTGAGAATAAATCAGAAGAATTCTTAGTTTATACTGGCGAGGACGGACAAGCTTTCCACGCTATGAACTTAGGTGCAAATGGTTTAATCAGTGTTGCTACACATACCAATGGTGATGACCTCTTTGATATGTTTCAGGCGATTGAAGCAGGCAATATTAAAGAAGCTACTAAAATTCAAAGACAGTTTTTCTTCCAAAAGTAAACGCCTTGTTTTCTGTAGCCAGTCCTGCCCCAGTAAAAGCTGTTTTAAATTACCAAGGATTCGATGTTGGGCCGCTAAGATTGCCATTAGTTGCCTGTATCAGAGAAGAAGCCGATAAAATTATTGGACTTGTTCTAAATAATGCCCCTAAAGAATATGTGACGAAAGGTGTTTTGAGACCAGATTATTAATCTTTTCAAACGCGTAAAAGCGACCACAACAGTCTTACGTGAAAACAAGAACTTGACAAATAAGCAAAAGATTTGCATAATGTAAGTAAGTTGAAAACAAGATGAAAAGAGGCGAATCAATGCAAATAATTAAACGTGATGGACAAGTTGCAGAATTTAACCCCGAAAAAATTTATCAAGCAATCATTAAAGCTGCTCAAACAGTTTATGTCATTGATGAAACTTGGCGTCAAAATTTAGCCAAAGTTACTAAAAAAGTTGTCCTAGATTTAGAAGAAGCACAAGTTGAAAGGCCAACAATTAATATGATTCAGTCCTTGGTCGAAAATAGATTAATGGATGCTGGGTTTATTAATGTGGCCGAACATTATATTTCATATCGTCTTCAAAGAGATCTTGAACGTAACGGCTATGGTGATAGCGTTATTGTTCATTTAAGGTTTGAGCAAACAAAATAAAAGAAAGCAGAAGCTTTCTTTTATTTTAGCCAATTTTTTAAGACTAAAGGTAAGGTCTTACTTAATTTAAACGTAATATAATAAGCTTTCTTTTCATTGATTAAGTGATTAGAGGCTTTTTTTACTGAATTGGGAATTATTGTCTTTTTAGGTAATTGAATAATTAAGTCTGTCGGGCTAATTCGATAATCATTACTAATGGGGTTACCTTCTAAAATAGCTTCGAGGTAACTTCTATTCGAAGAGAAATAATGAATTTGATTTTTGACATTTTTAGTAAACATTCCGTTAGATAAATAGAGCGCTAAAGCTTTTTGCATAATCAAATTGGTGTCCAAATCAATCAAAGCCTTATGGCGAATAAAATCAGTCTGGAGTTCCAAAGGTAGTGCAAGCGCAGCAATTCGTAATGATGGAAAAACAGTCATCGAGAAAGATTTGAGGTAGATAACTCGATTATTAGTGTCATAATAATGAATAGGCGCATCATTGCCTTTAGCAAAATCTCCAAGGTAATCATCTTCAATAATATAGACATTATAACGATTAGCTAAGTCAACAATCTTTTCTTTTTCTTCTTTAGAATAGGACAAGCCCATGGGATTTGAGAAACGAGAAATGGTATAAAAAAATTTAATTTCACCAGTCTTAAAGATGGTCTCTAATGCTTTTAAATCAAAGCCTGAGAAGTTTCTTTCAATACTGTGATAAGGAATAGCTAAGATTTGTAACAAGTGCTCCATTCGTGCGTAAGTCGGTTTCTCAATTAAGATAGAATGGTTACCATTTGGAAAAGGCATTTGGCTTAAAATGTATAAGGCTTGCTGACTTCCAGAAGTGACCATAATATTTTTGAGCGACGAATAAACTTGATTATTTGACAAATATAGCGAAAGTGCTTGGATGAGTTCATCTAACCCCTCTTCTTTATGATAGTAACTAAACAATTGGTTTTCCTGACGCTCTATAGCTTGCGTAAGACACTGTTTAAAATCTTCAAAGGCTTCGTGGTTAACGTCCTCAATACTTTTATTTGTTTGAGATGTCTTATCCTTAATCTTACCTAAAACATAATAGCCACTCTTAGAAACAGGGTAGATCAGGTTAGCATATTTTAATTCTAAGAGTGCTCTTTGAACAGTGTCTTTACTACAGTTGTAGTCCTTACTAATTTGTCTAATAGAAGGTAATTTATTGCCTTCCACATAACAATTGTTAGTAATAGCTTGTGTTATGTCAGTTACAATTTTTTGGTAGATACTTGTCATTATTTGTCCCCATACAGATTTGATTATATTTTATCCTAAAAAATGACGCTAAGCAACACTTAACTGATCATCATTTGACTTAAGTTCATAGATTGACAAAGCTCTGCTAATTTGCCATAATGACTATATGTAATTGCCGTAGAAACGGCTTTTTTGATGAGTTAGGGCGAAAGTTTATAGCTCTGCGATTTGTGAAAGGAAAGAACTTTGATCTAATCAGGGTTGACGAATGTATGAGTATCTTAGAAGTAAAAAATTTAAGTCACGGTTTTGGTGACCGTGCGATATTTGAAAATGTCTCTTTCAGACTATTAAAAGGTGAACATATTGGACTAGTTGGGGCTAATGGTGAAGGTAAATCGACCTTTATGAGTATTGTAACCGGTCATTTAATTCCTGATGAGGGAAAAGTTGAGTGGTCTAAATATGTCACAGCTGGTTACCTTGATCAACATACCGTCCTTGAACCAGGACAAACTGTTCGTGATGTCTTACGGACAGCATTTGATGAACTCTTTAAAACTGAAGCTAGAATCAATGATATTTATATGACGATGGCTGATGAGGGAGCTGATGTTGATGCTTTGATGGAAGAAGTTGGTGAACTTCAAGACCGCCTTGAATCTCGCGATTTTTATATTCTTGATGCAAAAATTGACGAAGTGGCTCGCGCTCTTGGTGTCATGGATTTTGGCATGGATTCTGATGTGACAGAACTATCCGGTGGTCAACGAACAAAAATTTTATTGGCTAAGTTACTTTTAGAAAAACCAGATATTTTACTATTAGATGAACCAACCAACTATTTGGATGCTGAACACATTGATTGGTTGAAACGCTATCTCCAAAACTATGAGAATGCTTTTGTTTTAATTTCTCATGATATACCATTCTTAAACGATGTGATTAACATTGTTTATCATGTGGAAAGTCAAGACCTTGTTCGTTACTCAGGTGATTATTATCAATTTAAAGATGTTTATGAAATGAAAAAATCACAATTAGAAGCTGCCTATGAGCGTCAACAAAAAGAAATTGCTGATTTACAAGATTTCGTTAATAGAAACAAAGCCCGAGTCGCCACTAGAAACATGGCTATGTCAAGGCAAAAGAAACTTGATAAAATGGATATCATTGAATTACAGGCTGAAAAACCTAAGCCAAGTTTTGAATTTAAAGAATCTAGAACACCAAGTCGATTTATTTTTCAAGCGCGTGATTTAGTTATTGGTTATGATCGCCCATTAACTAAAAATCCTTTGACATTGAACTTTGAACGTAATCAAAAAATTGCCATTACTGGAGCAAATGGTATTGGTAAGTCTACCTTGCTTAAAAGTCTTCTAGGATTAATCCAGCCCCTTTCAGGTGATGTTGAACGTGGTGACTTTATTGAATTAGGTTACTTTGAACAAGAAGTTGCTGGCGGAAATCGCCAAACCCCACTTGAAGCAGTTTGGGACGCATTCCCTGCGTTAAATCAAGCTGAAGTACGGGCTGCCTTAGCAAGATGTGGCTTAACCTCTAAACATATTGAGAGTCAGATTCAAGTCTTATCAGGTGGGGAACAAGCAAAGGTTAGATTTTGTCTATTAATGAACAGAGAAAACAATGTTTTAGTTCTAGATGAGCCAACCAATCATTTGGATGTCGATGCAAAAGATGAACTACGTCGTGCTTTACAAGCTTACAAAGGGTCAATATTAATGGTCTGTCACGAACCAGAATTCTATGAAGGTTGGGTTTCAGATGTTTGGGACTTTAATCAATTAACTTAAGAATAACTAAAAACCTAGAAAATATTTCTAGGTTTTTGTGCGTTTAACTTGACCATTAAAAAAGAAAATACTATAATGACAATATAAATTAAATAACGTGTTGTCACTTTTATGAACCAATTAAACTCTGGTCACAGAGTAATAATATGTCTTATTTAGTCTAGTATTCACTGGGCCCGATGGAGTGAATGTAAACTATTTCTAGGAGGGAAAAGTCATGTTATCTCAAGAAAAAATTGATGAAGTTGTAGATCATGTAGCTGACTATGCAAAAAAATCTCTAGGGACTTTTGCAACTATCCAAGTAGCTGAAAACAAACCATTACCTGAAAAGATTAAAGAAAAAGTTGAGCATAAAAAAGATGAGATTCGCAAAGAAGATGAAGCAAGGAGAAAAGTTATGTTTAAGAAAATGAGAACACCAGAACCAGTCAATGCAAATAAAAAAAATAAAGTTGATTTTAAAGATGTCTTTCAATTACTTATCCTATTAGTTCCAGTGGTTAAGTTATCTAAAAAAATATTAAATGATCGTAAAATGAAGTAGGGATATTATGAAAAACAAAAAGTCAGGGCTACTGATCGGTCTATTAACTGGAACGATTGCGGCAGTTGTATCCTATTTGACGCTACCACAATCTGATAAAAGACACCTTACTGAGGCTGTTAATGATCGAGTGAAAGAGTTACAGGCTAATATTGCTCGTATAAAAAAACTATTTTGATAAGACAATTCATTATATTAGTCGGTATCGCTGTTTACGGATAAATTTATCTCTTTGATAAAAAGAGTATTGACGTCTGCGAATTAGAAAGGGTGATAGTTAACAAATGACTCCTTGTTCGACTTGATAAACCGAACAAGATATATGATAAGACACAAAAAGAGGCCAGTTAGCCTCTTTTATTTTGGAATAATAACACGAATTGCCTTATTTAACACAGTTAATTGGATTGGTAGGCGGCTACTTTTATCACCATCTACTCGTGTCCGAGGATTAAATGGTCGATGTGAATTGACGGGTTCTAGTCTAAGTGTCTTGGCACTAAAATGTCTAATTTCCTTTGCTTTTGAAAAATCACCTCGATAAAACTCTTTTCGATGCCGTAAAAATTTGAAAAAAGAGACTTTTTTCATCGTATAGACTTGAAAACAACCATCATCAATTGCTGCATCAGGGGAAAAAGATGGCATCCCAGCGATGGTATTTGTCATTGTTATCAAGAGAAATTTAAGCTGGCTCTTATAGGCGGTTTTCTGATCATCAATAATGATTGAATACGTTCTATTTCGTCTAAGAATACGCCAACCATCTTTCAAAAATGCCAATGGCCCTAAGCGTCGTTTACTCTCGGATGTAACATTAGCAGCAATATCAGCTAAAAGACCTAAGGTTAAACTGCTAATCATATAATTGTTGTTTACACGACAAATATCAACAGCCTTTTCTTGCCCTTCAAATAGATTATCAATAGCTGCTTGGTAGTCTAATGGAATCCCAAGAGCTTTAGCAAAATTATTAACAGTACCAGATGGAATAAGTCCTATTGCTGAATGCGAACCACCCTCATAGACTCCGGAGATAACTTTATTAATCGTGCCATCCCCACCAAGGGGAATAATCCAATCAACACCATTTTGGGAGGCGGCTTGAGCTAATAAAAAAGATTCGTCAATTGTTCTAGGAATAACAATGCTAATGTCAGAAGATGAAATACCTTTTTCAATTAATGATTTCTTGACCTGACTAGCTAATAAATCGTTTTTTTTACCTGACTTAGGATTAAAGAATATTGCAACACTTGTCATTTGTTCCTCTTTTCTAATTGTCCTTATTATACCACTAATTGTTTTGAAAGACATTAAAGAGGTTAGCCAACTGACCAACCTTTTTAAGAAGTGATGGATTAATTCTTCCCTAGAGCATATAATAAACAATTGCTATATACTGTAAAGCGGAAGCTAGGAGGATAAACAAATGCCAAATCATATGATTGTAGGGTTTCTTTTTGGCATAGAAAGCTGCGCCAATTGTATAAGATAGACCTCCTAAAAGCATGAGAATACCAAATACTAAGCCTGTTTTTTGAATGAGGATTGGTAAGATAAAGACGATCAGCCAACCCATAATAAGGTATAAGGATAAACTAAATTTTTCGTTGATATTTTTTGCGAAAATCTTGTAGAGAATCCCAAAAATGGTAATGCCCCATTGTAAACTGATTATCGTATAGCCTAGCCAACCACCAACTAATGATAGTGCAACTGGGGTATAAGAACCAGCAATAGCGATATAAATCATACTGTGGTCAATAATACGGAGGACATATTTTTGAGGTGAGCCATAGGACATGGAATGGTAGATTGCCGATGACAAAAACATCAAAAAAAGACTTATGACAAAAATTGATGCGCCGACAGCTGCCTTCAAATGATAAGTTTGATAGGAATAAATAGCAGTGATAGGAAGAAGGACAAGCATAATAACTGAACCAACAGCATGAGTAGTGGCGTTGGCAACTTCCTCACCGAAAGTTAATTGGAGACTTTGTTTAAAGGTTTGATTCATTAGCCGTTACCTCCTGATCGCTATCAATAAGTTGCAAGGTTTGAAAATAACATTTAACAGTTTGACAGGCTGCAATGATTATTTCTGGAGTCTCATCTGTGATGTCATCATTCCAATAATCTACAAAAGTATCATACAGACTTTGTGAATTTGTCTCTGATTGTAAGCTACTTAGAACGTGAGCAATTGTTTGAATCGGAAAGGCATTTTTTAGAATGGTGACTGCTATCAGCCTTGCAACTTGTTGCCTTTGATATTTCTTTTTAATGGGTTTGGCCAAATAGCCATGTTTGACATAATTATTAATCATCGATGCAGTAATTTCTTTTTGGATACTAGAATGATTAAAATGCGTCATCTTATTGGTATAAAGTAATAATTGATCTAAGTAGAGATCAAGTTCTGGTAATTGCTCCCATTTTGGTAGTATTGGAAATTCCATTTTAAAAACTCCTTTATCTGATTTTGATAACTAGATATTAACATTATAGAAAAAATAAATCAAGAGAAAAATGTAAAGCGAGCTGTTTTTTGGGACTTGATCTCTTAAATCTGTCAACTTTGAAGCAATATCACTAAAAAAATGGTAGAATAAACTATGTATGTAGTAATTGAGGTAGCAGTATCTCACTATTTTACTCCAAAATAGATCAGAACTTAAATGCTATTTAAGTTGAAAGGAAATTATCATGGCTATCATTCAATGGTTCCCGGGACACATGTCCAAAGCCAGACGACAAGTACAAGAAAATATTAAACATGTTGATTTTGTGACCATCTTAGTTGATGCACGCTTACCTTTATCCAGTCAAAATCCGATGTTAACCAAAATTGTTGGTGATAAACCTAAACTAATGATTTTGAATAAAGCAGATTTAGCTGATAAAAGTATGACAAAAGAGTGGCGTCAATTCTACGAGAAGCAAGGCATTAAAACACTAGCCATCAATTCCAAAGAGCAATCAACAGTCAAAAAAGTGACTGATGCGGCAAAAGACTTGATGGCAGACAAAATTCAAAAATTACGCGACCGCGGTATTCAAAAAGAAACTCTAAGAACAATGATTATCGGGATTCCAAATGCTGGGAAATCAACCTTAATGAACCGTTTAGCGGGTAAGAAGATTGCCGTTGTTGGTAATAAACCAGGGGTTACTAAGGGTCAACAGTGGTTAAAATCAAATAAAGATTTAGAAATTTTGGATACGCCAGGGATACTTTGGCCAAAATTTGAAGACCAAACAGTTGGGCTTAAGTTAGCTTTAACAGGTGCAATCAAAGATCAATTGCTACCTATGGATGAAGTGACTATTTTTGGTTTAAATTACTTTAAAGAGCACTATCCAAATCGTTTGCTTGACCGTTTTAAAGGGATTAACCTCGAAGACGAGGCTCCAGAAATCATTATGACAATGACTAAAAAGCTTGGCTATAGAGATGATTATGACCGATTTTACAATCTTTTTGTTAAAGAAGTGCGTGATGGAAAATTGGGTGTCTTTACTCTTGATCAAGTAGGTGATAGTGATGGCTTTGACGATTAAAGAAATCAAACAGCAATTAGAGGACATAAATGACCTCTCTAACCCTCTCTTTGCTACTTTTGATACAGATAGCCGAGCAGGGGTCAAGAAGGCCTCTGAGGCAAGAAAAAAGGCTATTCAGGCTATACTTGATGAAGACCAGCGCCTAGAGAATATGTTACGCTATGAAAAAGCTCTATATGCTCAGGGCTATCAAGCCATTGCTGGTATCGACGAAGTTGGTCGTGGACCACTTGCTGGACCAGTTGTCGCAGCCTGTGTCATTTTACCTAAGAATTGTAAAATTACAGGATTAAATGACTCAAAAAAGATACCAAAATCTAAGCATGAAACGATTTATAATCAGGTTGTCGAGCAGGCTTTGGCAATCGGGATTGGTTTAATGACCAATGAAGTCATTGATGAGGTCAATATCTATCAAGCTACTAAATTAGCGATGCAAGCAGCTATTAATAACTTACAAGGACAAGGCGAGGTTTTGAAACCTGACTTTCTCTTGATTGATGCAATGCAACTTGATAATTCTATTCCTCAAAAATCAATTATTAAAGGGGATGCTAATTCCTTGTCTATAGCGGCAGCTTCAATTGTTGCTAAGGTTACTCGCGATCGCTTGATGGCTGATTACGATAAGGCTTATCCTGGTTACGATTTTGCCAAAAATGCAGGTTATGGAACAAAAACGCATCTAGAAGGGTTACGTAATTTGGGTGTGACTGAGATTCACCGTCAAACCTTTGAACCTGTTAAGTCCATGCTTTAGTACTAGTTTTTAAGAGGATAGCTGAAGTTGTCTAGACAGTGCTTTGGTAAACTTACTCTGAGGAGAAATCTAATGACAGAATTTGAAAAAATGATTGCCGGTCAGATGTATAATGCTGGTGATGCTGACTTGAAAGACATGCGTCAGAAAAAACGGGAATTGATGACACTTTTTAATAATGAACTTGATGGGGATAAACGGAGTCAACTTTTGAAAGGGTGGCTTGGTTCAACTGGTGAAAACATCTATATGGAAGCTAATTTTTCCTGTGATTATGGGTCAAATATTTATCTTGGTGACAATTTTTATGCTAATTTTAATACGACCATGTTGGATGTCTGTGAAATTAGAGTTGGTAAGAATGCCATGTTCGGTCCGAATTGTCAATTATTAACGCCCTTGCATCCACTTGATGCTGAGGAAAGAATTGCTGGACTTGAGTATGGTGCCCCAATAACCATTGGTGATAATGTTTGGCTTGGTGGTGGTGTAACTATTCTACCAGGCGTTACGTTAGGAGATAATGTTGTCGTTGGAGCTGGTAGTGTCGTTACTAAATCTTTCGGAGATAACATTGTTATTGCAGGTAACCCTGCTCGTATCATAAAATCATTATAATTCCTAAAAAATTTTTTAGGGATTTTTTTATTTTTTTCGAATAATATAGTGAGAGGTATTTTATGAATAATTTTGAACTATATAAATTAAAAAAAGCTGGTCTAGAAAATCACCATATTTTAAAAATAATTGCTTATCAGGAGAAGTATGGCAAAAAACTGTCTATAAGAAATATAGCCCTTGTATCTGAATGTAAACAACCAATTATTTTTATTGAAAATTATAAATCTTTGGACATTTGTTCATTAAAAAAAGAATTCAATCTTTTCCCTTCTGTTTCAATTTTTGACAAAAATTATCCTACTTCCTTAAAATCAATCTATAATCCACCTGTTCTCTTATTTTATCAAGGTGATTTGGATTTATTAAGTCATCCGATTTTAGGTGTTGTAGGGTCACGTAAAGCAAGTGATAATGGTATTAAAGCCGTTGATAAAATTATTGAAGAATTGAACAGCAAATTTGTCATTGTCAGTGGCTTAGCAAGAGGAATTGATACGGCAGCTCATTTTGCAGCTATCAAAAATGGTGGAAAGACAATTGCAGTAATTGGCTCAGGACTCTCTAATTATTATCCCAAAGAAAACCATCGTTTACAAAAGCACATTGCTAAAAACCAATTACTCTTAAGTGAGTATGGCCCCAATGAAGCACCCTTAGCTTATCATTTCCCACAACGGAATCGGATAATTGCAGGGCTATCATTAGGAATCATTGTCTGTGAAGCAAAAGTACGGTCTGGAAGTTTAATTACTTGCAAGTTTGCACTGGATGAAGGAAGAGATATTTTTGCGATACCAGGAACGATTGTCAATAATAATTCAGAAGGGTGTCACCAGATGATCAAAGACGGTGCCAAATGTCTAACAAATGGTCTAGACATCTTATCAGAATATCAAAATAGTTAAACTTTCTTCTATATAATAAATTTTTTTATTGACAGTTCCAAAAAAATGGGATATTATTCTATAAGCTTTAACCAATAAGTTATAGGAAGTGTGTCAATTTGGTAACGAAAACTACAAGTAAGGCAAAAACCGCTAGTAAAAAAGCCACCAGTAAGAAAAAAACGACTAGTCCCAAAAAGAACTTAGTCATCGTAGAATCACCTGCAAAAGCAAAAACAATTGAAAAATATTTGGGGCGTAACTATAAGGTAGTTGCATCGGTTGGACATATTCGTGATTTAAAAAAATCTTCAATGTCCATTGATTTTGAAAACAACTATGAACCAGAGTATATCAATATTCGTGGTAAAGGTCCTTTAATTAATTCTCTCAAAAAAGAAGCAAAAAATGCTAAACAAGTCTATTTGGCAAGTGACCCGGACCGTGAAGGAGAAGCTATTTCATGGCACTTATCACATATTTTAGGACTGAATCCTGAAGATAAAAACCGTGTTGTCTTTAACGAAATAACAAAAGATGCCGTGAAAAACGCCTTTGTTGAGCCTCGTCAAGTCGACATGAATTTGGTTGATTCACAACAAGCCAGACGCGTTTTAGACCGTATCGTCGGTTACTCAATCTCCCCAATTCTTTGGAAAAAAGTTAAAAAAGGGTTATCTGCAGGACGTGTTCAATCTGTTGCCTTAAAGCTCATTATTGATCGCGAAAATGAAATCAAAGCTTTCAAACCTGAAGAATATTGGACTATTGATGGATTATTCAAAAAAGGAACTAAAAAATTTCAAGCTTCATTTTATGGAGTTGATGGTAAGAAAGTCAAGTTAGAGACAAATGATGATATCAAAGAGGTTCTTTCTAGATTAAAAGATGATGATTTCTCAGTAGAAAAAGTTGAGAAAAAGGAACGACGTCGGAATGCGCCATTGCCATATACAACATCATCAATGCAACAAGATGCTGCTAATAAAATTAACTTCCGTACTCGTAAAACAATGATGGTTGCTCAACAGTTATATGAAGGAATTAATTTAGGTAGCCAAGGGACACAAGGTTTAATAACCTATATGCGTACCGATTCAACTCGTATCAGTCCTTCCGCACAAAATGATGCTGCGCAATTTATCAGTAGTCGTTTTGGTAGTCATTATTCTAAACATAGCAGTCGTGTCAAAAATGCAAGTAGTGCTCAAGATGCCCATGAAGCCATTAGACCATCTAGTGTTAATCACACACCAGAGTCTATTGCTAAATTCTTAAATAAAGATCAGCTCAAGTTATATACTTTAATCTGGAATCGTTTTGTTGCTAGTCAGATGACAGCAGCTATCTTTGATACTGTTAAAGTAACTCTTGAGCAGAATAAGGTCACCTTTATTGCCAACGGTAGTCAAATTAAGTTTGATGGTTATATGGCTGTTTACAATGACTCTGATAAAAATAAGATGTTGCCTGAAATGTCTGAGGGAGAAACTGTAAAACGAGCTTCTATTTCCCCAGAGCAACATTTTACTCAGCCTCCTGCACGCTATTCTGAAGCAACTCTAATTAAAACGCTTGAGGAAAACGGGGTTGGTCGACCATCAACCTATGCACCAACATTAGAAGTTATTCAAAGACGGTACTATGTTAAGTTAGCAGCCAAACGCTTTGAGCCAACTGAATTAGGAGAAATTGTTAACAAATTGATTGTAGAATTCTTCCCTGACATTGTTGATGTTGCGTTTACTGCAAGTATGGAATTTGAACTTGATCAGGTTGAAGAAGGTCAAGTAGAGTGGCAATCAGTTATTGACCATTTCTACAAACCATTTTCAAAGGAATTAGTAAAGGCAGAAGAAGAGATTGAAAAAATCCAAATCAAAGATGAACCAGCGGGCTTTGATTGTGACTTATGTGGTCACCCAATGGTTGTTAAATTAGGTCGATTTGGAAAATTCTATGCATGTAGTAATTTCCCTGAGTGTCGTAATACCAAAGCTATCACAAAAGAAATCGGGGTTACTTGTCCTATTTGTAAAGAAGGCCAAGTAATTGAACGGAAGACAAAGCGTAATCGTGTCTTTTATGGCTGTGATCGTTATCCAGAATGTGAGTTTACTTCTTGGGACATTCCAGTGGGCAGAAGTTGTCCAAAATCTGGAGATTATTTAGTTGAGAAGAAAATCCGTGGTGGTGGAAAGCAAGTCATTTGTAGCAATGAAAACTGTGACTATAAAGAAGAAAAAGTAAAATAAAAAGAATTTTAGTTTTTCCTAAAATTCTTTTTTTAATTCGTTTTAATCGTTGCTAGTAGCTCCTCAACCATCGGTCTAAAAGAGTAGTCATCTCTATAAGCAATCCCAATGGGGTAAAAATCATTTTTATCTTGGAAAGGTATCCAAACCAATCCTTCGATTTGACTTAGGGGTTGAAATTCACTGGCCAAGATTGCTACAGCATTTAAACTTTTTAAACTATGAATGATAACTTCCCAATCATCGTGTTTAAAGACAATATCCGGTTCAAATCCGAGTGCTCTAGCACGACGCGGTAGCATTTCACCAAGCATAAAATTTTCTGATAAAGAGGCGAATTTACAATTTTTTAAGTCACTTAAGCGTAAACTTTCCTTATTTGCTAAAGAATGACTTTCTGGAAGTACTATACTAACTTGATAGCCTTTTGTCGTTGTTTGTAAGGGCTCGATTGTAATATTGTTATAGATACTTGGAAATGAAAGTAGCCCTATGTCAATTTCTCCTAAAGACAACAGTTCTTGTAACTTGCGAGAACCATCCTGAATCATTGATACTTCAACATTTGAATGCTTTGCCATGAACGTTGAAATTTGCTTCATAAATTGAATAGCGAAGAGTCCTGTTAAACCAATTCTGATGGTCTCTTTCTTTTCCTGACCAAGTAATTGGATTTCATCTACAATTTGATTGAATTCCGTTACGAGATATTTTCCTCTTTTATAGAGAATTTTTCCAGCTTCAGTGAGGAGAAGTTGGCGCCCACTTTGAGAGAATAAAGTTGTGTTTAATTCAGATTCGAGCTTTTTGATAGATTGGGATAATGTTGGTTGGGTCACAAATAAACTCTTCGCAGCATGCGAATAGTTTTTTGTTTCAGCAACTGTAATAAAATAAGTTAATTGTCTGATATCCATGTTAATTCCTTTTCTCAATTTTAGTATAGCATATTTTATCAGTATTATGATTGCTCATATTAGAATTGTAAAGATTTATAACAGTAAAACTTATAGCACTATAAGTTTTACTTAGTTCTATTATCAAAAAAACTATGTTAGTATGTATATTGTTAGTGAAATCACAAACATAAATTATAGAGGAGACATCTTATGTCAGAAGTTATGAAAAAACAGACAGCTAGATCGTTTACAATGAATGTACTAAACGGGTTAGCTTTAGGTACCGTCATCGTTTTAATTCCTGGAGCTATATTAGGGGAATTAATGAAAGCTCTTTTACCAATGTGGTCAGGTTTTGGAACCCTAATAGCTGCAGCAGGATTAGCCACGTCGATGATGGGGCTTGTTATTGGGATGCTAGTTGGTAATAATTTTAAATTTAATCCTATTCAATCTGCTTCATTAGGTTTAGCAGTAATGTTCGCTGGTGGTGCAGCCAATTTTGTCAAAGGAGCATTTATGCTTCAAGGTACTGGTGACATCATTAATATGGGTATTACAGCAGCACTTGGCGTATTATTGATTCAATTCTTGTCAGATAAAACGAAATCATTTACATTGATTGTTGTACCAACTGTTACTTTATTATTAATAGGTGGTATGGGACGTGCCCTTTTACCATATGTTAAAATGATTACAGCGATGATTGGTCAAGCTGTGGCTTCATTACTTGGTTTACAACCAATTTTAATGTCAATCTTGATTGCGATGATTTTCTGTTTCCTTATTGTTTCACCAATTACAACTGTTGGTATTGCCTTAGCAATTAGTTTAGCAGGTATTGGCTCTGGAGCAGCCAATCTTGGTATCTGTGCAGCAAGCTTTGGTCTTTGTATGGCTGGTTGGGCAGTTAACTCAAAAGGTACAGCATTAGCTCATGTACTTGGTTCACCCAAAATTTCAATGGCTAATGTATTAGCTAAACCAATTATTATGTTACCCATGTTATCTTCAGCTGCTGTACTTGGTGTTTTAGCTGCATTATTTAACATTCAAGGTACACCTGCAAGTGCTGGATTTGGTATCAGTGGTCTGATTGGTCCAATCAATGCTTTAAACTTAGCTAAAGGTGGTTGGTCATTTACCAACATTCTTATTGTTGTTATTGTCTTTGTAGTAGCTCCAATTGTATTGAGCTTTGCATTTAACTATTTATTTATTAAAGTATTAAAAGTTATCGATCCTAACGACTATAAATTAGATATTTAGTAAGGAGAAATAGATGAAATTAAAATGTTTTAACGTCCGCGGTGAAGAAGCAGTGCTTGTTGAACAATGGGCAAAAAATAATCAAATTGAAGTATCATTAGAGGAAGGGCCATTAACTCCAGAAACAGCTAAAAATGCTGCTGGTTTTGACGGTGTTGTTAATGCCCAAATTGGCCCACTAGATGATGCTGTATACCCAATTTTAAAAGAACTCGGAATTAAACAAATTGCACAACGTAGTGCAGGTGTGGATATGTATAACTTAGATTTAGCCAAAGCTAATGATATTATTATCAGCAATGTTCCAAGTTATTCACCTGAGTCAATTGCTGAATTCACAGTAACAATTGCTTTGAATTTAATCCGCAAAGTGGAATTGATCCGTGAAAATGTTAAAAAACAAAACTTCACATGGAGCCTTCCTGTTCGTGGGCGCGTCTTAGGTGATATGACCGTTGCTATTATTGGTACGGGAAGAATTGGCCTTGCGACAGCTAAGATTTTCAATGGATTCGGATGTAAAGTTGTTGGTTTTGATATCTACCAGAGCGCTGCTGCAGAAGAAATTTTGGAATATAAGGAATCTGTCGAAGAAACAATTAAAGACGCTGATGTGATCTCACTTCATATGCCACCAACTGCTGAAAATATGCATATCTTTAATAAGGATATGTTTAGTAAGTTTAAAAAAGATGCTATCTTATTAAATATGGCACGTGGTGCTCTAATTGAAACTCAAGATTTACTTGATGCTTTAGACAATGGTCTTCTAGCTGGTGCTGGAATTGATACTTATGAATTTGAAGGGCCATACATTCCTAAGAATTTTGAAAACCAAGAAATCACTGATGCACTATTTAAACAATTGATTACTCATGATAAAGTTATTTACACACCTCACGCTGCTTATTACACAGATGAAGCTGTTAAAAACTTAGTTGAAGGAGGTTTGAATGCAGCTGTTCAAGTCATTGAAACTGGAACAACTGACACACGTGTTAACTAATTTATTTACAAGAAAAAGTCCGTTATAACGGACTTTTTTTAAAATGTCCATTATAACGGACTTTTTCTATAATGTCTGCTATAATAGACATAGTGAAGGAGAAAATTATGAACTATCTAGCAATAATAGGTGATGTGATTGATTCAAAGTCACTGGAAAATCGTTATGACGTCCAAAACAGTTTCAAAGCTTGTCTTCAATCCATTAATGAAAAGTATCAAAAAAAAGTAGTTTCAAAATTCTCATTGACATTAGGAGATGAATTCCAGGGACTTCTTTCTACCCAGGTCAATATTTTTCAAGTAATTGATGATATTAGTATGATGATGAAACCATACCAAATTCGTTTTGGTATTGGAGTAGGTCAAATATTAACGGATATTAATCCAGACATCAGTATTGGTGCTGATGGTCCTGCATATTGGAATGCCAGAAAAGCCATTAACTATATTCATGAAAAAAATGATTATGGACAAAACCATTTAGCATTTCAATCTGATAATGAATCAACAAGTAAGGTCATTAATAGTCTGTTAGCAGCAGGAGAAGCCATCAAAAACAATTGGGTGACTAGTCAACAAGAGGTTTTTGAAACTATGCTATCAGAAAATATCTATACTGAGGATTTTAATCAAGCCTTATTAGCAAAAGAAATGAGACTGGATCCAAGTGCTCTCTCCAAACGTCTCAAATCAAGTAGTGTTAAAGTTTACTTTAGGACTAGGTTAACAGCATGTGACCTCTATCAGCAAGAGCTTGAGGAGGAAAGTAAATGACTGGATTATCGACATTTTTAAAAGACAACCCACTAGTAACACTTTATTTCATAGCTCATTTTTTGTCTGATTTTCAATTGCAGAGCCAAGAAATAGCAGATAAAAAGAACAGTGATAAGAACTTTCTTATCAAGCATCTATTAGGCGTTGCTTTGCCACTAGTAGTGATTTCTATCATTGTACCATCAACTGTCAGCATTAGCTTGCTTCTATGGCTAAGCCATGCAGTTATTGATTTCAGTAAACCCTACTTAGCAAAACTGTTGAAACTTAGTCAGATTAAGAGCTTTGCTATTGACCAAATCCTCCATATCTTATGTATCCTAGGGGTTATTTTCCTATTGTGGGAAGGGCATGTTCCTAATTTTTTAAATAATCCTTATCTGAGAATAATATTATTTATGGTTTTAATTACTAAACCAAGTAATATTGCTTTTAAGATTTTTTTTGACCGCTTTCAACCGCGTTCGCAAAGTAAATTGGATACTATTAGTGGTGCAGGTGCCATGATTGGTAATTTGGAAAGAATTGTTATTGGAATCTGTATGGTAATGGGACAGTTTGCATCAGTTGGGCTAGTTTTTACAGCTAAATCAATTGCTCGTTATGATAAAATTTCTAAAGACCCAGTTTTTGCTGAGTATTATTTAATTGGTTCTTTATTTAGTATTTTATCTGTTTTTGTAGCAGCTTGGATTTGTTTCTTTTAAAAAAGATGACATAACTATAGTTATGTAGAAAATGTGATACTTTTGATTTTAACGTAAATTTGCTATAATGTAACAAGTAAAAATTTTAGAAAGATTTGTGGAGGTCATAAGCTCCAAAGAGGTATTAGTCTATTGTCTCAATCTTATATTAATGTAATTGGTGCTGGTTTAGCCGGCTCAGAAGCGGCTTATCAAATTGCTAAGCGTGGTATTCCTGTAAAATTATATGAAATGCGTGGTGTTAAACCAACACCTCAGCATAAAACCTCAAATTTTGCTGAATTGGTTTGTTCTAACTCTTTCCGTGGTGATAGCCTTACAAATGCTGTCGGATTACTGAAGGAAGAAATGCGTCGTTTAGACTCAATTATCATGCGGGCTGGTGAAGAACACCGCGTTCCTGCTGGTGGAGCAATGGCTGTTGACCGTGAGGGCTATGCAGAAGCAGTTACTGCAGAGTTGGAAAATAATCCACTAATTGAAGTAATTCGTGGTGAAATCACAGAGATTCCTGATGATGCAATTACTGTTATTGCAACTGGTCCTTTGACGTCAGATGCCTTAGCTGAGAAAATCCATGATTTAAATGGCGGAGACGGCTTCTATTTTTATGATGCAGCAGCTCCGATCATTGATAAGTCAACAATTGACATGAACAAGGTTTATCTCAAATCACGCTATGACAAAGGAGAAGCTGCTTATCTCAACTGTCCAATGACTAAAGAGGAGTTCATGGCATTTCATGAGGCGCTGACAACAGCTGAAGAAGCACCGCTTAATTCTTTTGAAAAAGAAAAATACTTCGAAGCTTGTATGCCGATTGAAGTTATGGCTAAACGTGGCATTAAAACAATGCTCTACGGGCCGATGAAACCAGTTGGGTTAGAATATCCAGAAGATTACACCGGACCACGTGACGGCGAATTTAAGACGCCTTATGCAGTCGTTCAATTACGTCAGGATAATGCTGCGGGAAGTCTTTATAACATGGTTGGTTTCCAAACCCATTTGAAATGGGGCGAGCAAAAACGTGTTTTCCAAATGATTCCTGGTTTAGAAAATGCTGAATTTGTAAGATATGGTGTGATGCACCGTAACTCATATATGGATTCTCCAAATTTATTAGAGGAAACATTCCAATCACGCGCCAACCAAAATCTCTTCTTTGCTGGTCAAATGACGGGTGTTGAAGGTTATGTAGAGTCTGCAGCTTCTGGTTTAATTGCGGGTATTAATGCAGCTCGTCTCTTTAAAGGTGAAGAAAAAGCAGTCTTCCCAAATACAACAGCAATTGGTAGCCTGCCATATTATGTTACACATGCAGAAAGCAAGCATTTCCAACCAATGAATGTGAACTTCGGTATTATCAAAGAACTAGAAGGCAAACGAATCCGTGATAAAAAAGAACGTTATGAAGCTATTGCTAATCGTGCATTAGCAGATTTAGAACCATTTTTATGTTTATAAAAAAGAACCCTGAGGTTCTTTTTATTTTCTGTTAAATGGAAATCTAATATGTTTAACGTTGTCAATTGTATCAGCAACTTTTTGATTAAATTCAACCGTGCGAAGGGTATCTTTATCTCTTAATTCTGTGCTTTTTTCTAAGACATTAATATCAGCAAAGTACAACTTTATGAGACTACCTTGTGGGTATTTGCCACTTTTAGGCGACATTGCAACAACTTCATTAAGTCGAAAGTCAGCTAAATGCTTATCCGGACGCGCTGGAATAGAAGCCACAATAAAACCTTGTTTCTCAAGATGCGCTTTAGCATCCTCTAGTGGGATATTGATAACATCATCTAGACGTCTTAAATTTTCTTGACGTTGGTGACGTTGATCCATATATTTTTCGACAATTGGTCGTGTATTATCCATTCCTTTGCCTATTAACTCGGTTGTATCTGGAATAACTGAAATTAATTTACCAAGAGCACCTAAAGAATTTGTAAGTCGTCTTTTTTTAACCATATTTTTCTCCCATCCAAGGATTGATAAGTTTATTATACCAAAATGCCCGAGTAATCCTAACAATAAAACTTACAAAACTGTAAGTTTCTTGATAGAAATTGTAAGATTGGGAGATTATCTTTCTCTTATAATAGTTAGTGTAAAAGGTTATAATAGAACAAGGAGATATGACATGTTATTAGAAATCAATCACTTACAAAAAAATTATCGAACACGCTTTTCAAAGGAAGTTACCCATGCCTTACAAGATATTGATTTTAAAGTAGATAATGGTGAATTTATTGCTATTATGGGGGAATCAGGATCAGGGAAAACTACACTACTAAATATTTTGGCAACCTTAGAAAAACCAACAAATGGAAGCGTTCTCTTGAATCAAGAAGATATTACGAAAATCAGAGAAAATCAACTTGCACAATTTCGCCTTCAAAATTTAGGATTTGTCTTTCAAGATTTTAATCTACTAGATACCTTATCTATAAAAGATAATATAGTTTTACCATTGGTTCTTGATCGTAAGCCGCACCAGGAAATGGAAAAACGCTTAAGCTCCATTGCTTCCAAACTGCGAATTGATAATCTGCTTAACAAACGTCCTTTTGAAATTTCAGGAGGACAGAAACAACGGGTTGCCATAGCTAGAAGTTTGATTACACAGCCTAAAATTTTACTTGCTGATGAACCAACTGCTGCATTAGATTACCGCAATTCAGAGGACTTACTTGATTTATTTGAAGAGATTAATATGGATGGACAAACAATCCTGATGGTGACACACTCTTCAAATGCCGCAAGTCATGCCAAACGAGTTCTCTTTATTAAAGATGGACGTATTTTCCATCAAATGTATCGTGGTAATAAATCTAACGCAGAATTTAGTAAATCCATATCATTGGCAATGACTGGCTTATTAGGAGGTGAATAAGATGTTCTACCTTAAATTAGCCTGGAATAATTTAAAGAAATCGAAAGAAGTAGTTGCACCATTCCTATTAGCAAGCACCGTTTTATTTGTCTTATGTGCTATCGTATCAATTATCTTATTTAGCCCTATCTCTTCAGATATGTCATATGGAAAAACCTTATTGACCTTGTCTATAGTTATTCTCAATATCTTTACCTTAATAATAGAAATCTATAGTTATAACTTCTATTTAAAGCAAAGGAGTCGGGAATTTGGTCTTTATAATATACTTGGAATGAATAAGAAACAAGTCGGTTTAGTAGCAAGTATCGAATTAATAATTATTCTAGTTTTTACTGTTGTATTAGGAAGTATTTTTTCTTACATCTTTTCAAAACTCTTTTATCTCATTTTTGTAAACTTATCTCATTTGAAGCAATTAACATTACCATTTGATATTAAGGGGTATCTAGTATCAACACTACTATTTATTATATTTTTCCTAGTATTAGAAATTGTCGGACTTCTAAAAATTAGAAAAACGTCGCCCCTATTACTTTTCCAAGATCAACAGCAAGGAGAATTGGAACCCAAAGGAAATATCATATTTGCCTTTTTGTCTCTCTTATCAATTGGATTTGGCTATTACTTATCAATCAGTTCAGCAAAAATTGCAGCATTAGCAGTATTATTTAGATTCTTTATAGCAGTAATCTGTGTCATTATTGGAACTTATCTTTTTTATATCTCATTTATGACCTGGTATTTAAAAGGTAAAAAAGCCAATAAAAACTATTTTTATAAACCTCAACATTTTGTCTCAACATCACAATTAATTTTTCGAATGAAACAAAATGCTCTTGGCTTAGCCAACATCACTTTACTAGCTTGTATGGCCTTCGTAACAATTGCAACATCAACAGCACTTTATACAAATACTGAAAGTTCAATTGATAAATTATTTCCTAAAAATACCTCATTTGGCTTTGTATCTGAGAAAGCAGAAGTAGCAAAGAAGAACTTTCAGAACTATGTTCAAAAGCCACTCCATTTAAACAAGGAAAATTATATAGATAGTAGTACCCTTATGTTAGGGATGCCTGGTGCTAAAGGTAGAGAAATAAAGGTTACAGCAGAATCTCTAAATCATCCCACCCCAACCAAAACTAGCTATACCTATATCTTAACAATTGAAGATTTGGAAAAATTTGGAAATAAAATACCAAATTTGAACTCAGACCAAGTTGCCTATTTCACACAAAAAGGGGACAGCCAGCTGAAGTCCATTAATTTCCTCGGGAAAAAATACCAGGTAATAAAAAACTACAAAAAAGTCTATTACCCTGACCTAACAAATACCTACTACCCATCATTAATTGTAGTCAAAGATCAGAAAGTTCTAAATCAGTTACTTAAAGCCGCTAACAGCAAACTGACCCATCAATTAACAGTTAAATATAAGGTCTATGCTGATTTAAAAGAATCACAATTACATCAAATCACTGATAAGACTGGTAATCTTAGTGATGGTGACAAGTTTCTTGCTCAAGTTGTTCCAAAAGAAAGCTTTAGAGATGAATCTTATGCACTCTTTGGTGGATTCCTCTTTACAGGTTTTCTACTGGGTCTAACATTTATTATGGGTGCTGCCTTAATCATCTACTATAAACAGTATACAGAAGGCCATCAGGACAAAAAATCTTATCAAATTTTACAAGAAGTTGGCATGAGTAAAAAACAAGTTAAGAAAACAATTAATTCACAAATTTTACTTGTCTTCTTTATGCCAATTACCATGGCAATCATCCACTTTTGTCTTGCTTTAGTAATGATTAAACAAATGCTTTTACTCTTTGGCGTTATTGATACAAATCTAATCTATATGGTTTGTGCAAGTACAATCGCAGTCATCATTGTGATTTACTTTATTATTTATAGCATCACCAGCCGCACTTATTACAAAATAATAGAAAGATAGAAAGAGGGCGATTTTTCGCCCCTTTTTTGTTAGAATAGTCATATGAAAACGCTAAAAAAACTATTTATTATCGAAGATGATGCCACAATAAAGAATATGCTAACGCAGCATTTAGCACAAGAATACCTAATAGCAAGTGTTCTAAATTTTAGGGATATTAAACGTGAAGTCATGGACTTTGCCCCAGATTTAATTCTAATGGATATTACCTTGCCCTACTATAATGGATTTTATTGGACCACCGAAATCAGAAAAGATTTAACTGTACCTATTATCTTTATTTCTAGTTCCTCTGATGAGATGGATGCGGTCATGGCCCTAAATATGGGTGGTGATGATTTCATCAGTAAACCTTTCTCACTGACAATACTAGATGCTAAGATTGCCGCCTTTCTAAGGCGTGCAAACCAGTTTGCCAAATCTGACCTGACTTTTCAATCCTTTACACTGACCTTCGATGGCAATTTGGCAACTAGTCAAGACCAAATTGCTTTGTCTCCGACTGAGCACAAGATTTTAGCTTTGCTATTTTCAAAACAAGGACAGGTAGTAACCAAGGAAGAAATTTTGACACATTTATGGGAAAACGATCAGTTCATTGATCAAAACACTCTGAATGTCAATATGACCAGACTTAGGAAAAGAGTTGCAGAGATTGGAATGAATCACATTCACACGGTGAGAGGAGTAGGATACGTACTGAAATGATTAGATTATTTATTAAAGAGTATAAATCATGGTATATTATATACTTTATCTTGTTTTTTCTTAATTTCTTAGTTTTTTATCTCTTCCACTTGCCACTGGATTATTTTATAACTGCTGGATGGGTTTCCTTAGGATTCTTAGTACTTTATACAGTTCCTAGTTACTTAAAATTCAAAAGTAAAATAGAAATTTTACAAAATTTTATTTATGTAAATGAATTAAATGAATTAAAGTCACCCAGCGAGCTAGCCTACTTGTCTGTCATCCAGAAGCAAATCAGTCAACATGAATTGTCACAACAGGACTTAATCAAACAAAAGGATAGCTTGAATCAAATGATTAAAATGTGGGTCCACCAAATGAAAATTCCACTGTCTGTTCTCTCACTAATGGATCAGACAAAGAGTTATGACATGGTAGAAGCCAAGATTCAGCTCTTTAAAATGGAAAATTATCTGAAGCAATTATTAACTTATTTGAAGTTTTCGGATTACAATGATGATTACATTTTTGAACAAGTAGAAGTAGCAGATCTAATTAAACAAATCATCAAAAGTTATGCTTATCTATGTATCTCTAAGGAAATTAGTATTAGCGTCACTGGTCAAAGTAAACTTAAAACAGATAAAAAATGGCTTAGTTTTGCTTTAGAACAAATAATTGATAATGCAATTAAGTATTCGAGGCATGGTGGAAGTATTGTAATTGAAATCCGAGATGATAGTATTAAAATATCAGATACAGGTATTGGAATACTTAATTCTGATTTAAATCGTATATTTGAAGATGGCTTCACTGGATATAACGGGCATGAACATCAAAAAGCCTCAGGTTTAGGGCTTTATATGACAAAAAGAGTCTTAAATAATCTGGAATTGGATATTGCCATTAAAAGTAAAGTTGAAAAAGGAACAAACGTTTTAATCACAAGGAGATCTAGGTAATGATAAAGAATAGTGACTATTCTCTCGACTCTTTATTTCAAAATAAAGAGGAACATGTATTAAAAATATACGAAATGCTTATTAAAGATATTCAGACATATGCTGAGCCAATGATTGAAGTGAAAAAAACAAGTTTACATATTGTTAAGAAACGAGCATTTTTAGGTGTTCATCCTAAGAAGAAATGGATAGATTTAAATATCGTAAGTGATCATCCACTGACCCATGAGCAGTTGACAAAAACAGAACAAATTTCAAAGAATCGTTACCACAATTCAATTCGAATACATCATGTTGATGATATTGATCAAGAATTATTAGACTTAATCAAAGAAGCATACCAAATGTAAAGAGGAGATTACTTATGCCAGAAATTTGGGATATATATGATAACCAACGGGTCAAAACCGGTCGTACAATGATTCGCGGGAATCAATTTAAAGAAGGTGACCTTCACTTAGTAGTTCATCTTTGTATTTTTAATACCAAAGGTGACATGTTGATTCAGCAACGCCAAAAAAATAAAGAAGGTTTTCCAAACATGTGGGATGTTTCCGTAGGTGGCAGTGCCTTAGCAGGCGAAACACCACAGCAAGCCATCATGAGAGAAGCTCAGGAAGAATTAGGAATCTCCATTGATTTATCTAAATCGAGACCGCAGTTTACTATAAATTTCGAGCAAGGCTTCGATGATACCTTTTTAGTTATTGCTGATGTCGATTTAAATAATCTGACCTTACAAGAAGAAGAAGTACAAGCTGTTAAGTGGGCTAGTCGTCAGGAAATTTTTCAAATGATGGCAGATGGAACATTTATCCCATACCACTTAGGTAAGGTTCAATTATGTTTTGATATGTTAGGTAGGTATGGAGCATTTAAATAAAATAGTAACTTGGAAAAGATTGAAGGGGAGTCGATGAGTTATATAAACAATAAAGAAAATGATCATCTCTATGAGCAGAATTTAGATCATGTATTACATGTTCTAAATCATTTTTTATGAAATGGGAGGAGGAAGCTGCCCAAGGCTTTACCAGTCTTGAACAAGTTATTAATCCATTCATTTACATCTATCCCTTTGAAAGTATTGCAGCAGTCAAAGCAAGTCCTAGAAAAGTAAAATTCCAAACATATAACATGCCCCTGCAAACTTATCATATTGGACATTTTGATTTTTTTGAATCAGCCCAGTATGATCATCAGTATGCTAAAAATAATCTCATAACTCAGCTAAATAATCTAGGCAAAACAAACGCTAGTGATTTTAGAAAAGTAAACTATAAAGAAGGCAATAGATTTGTTGACTGGGTAGTTGCATTAATCGGCATGACCATTCTCTTTTATATTATGGAAAAATATAGTTCAATTCTATTAGGAATAGGATTCTGTTTACTGTATTTATTGATTTATTTTACAAGTCGATATGTCATTGTAAACAATTTTCGCAAAGCCTCTGATAAAGACTTTCTTAAAGCCTATAATAAACTATTAACTGATACTGCACGAACAGTTGGCTATCAGGTGCAGCAAAATAAAATTATTTGGACTGATGACCCAAGTCAATTTAAAGAATTCTCAAAAGCACTTGTAGCAAAGTTAGAGGAAGGTGATGGACTAGCAAGAACTAATTTTTATAAAATAAAGTTTTTAATGGATAAAGCAAAGTGTTTATATACTTTAAAGCAATTTGATCAACTCAACCAATTGTTAGTAGATATGCATAGTCCTGAGTTACTTAAAAATAATGATGCAACGTCATTAATAATAGCTATTAAACAAATGGCATATTATTTTGATAAAAAAACATTATAAAAATGTAAAGAGCCTATTTCATAGGCTTTTTTTGACTTCGTGAAATATTTTTCAAAAAAACGTTAAAAAGTTCACAAAATCTATTGACAAAAATCGCTTACAAGAATATAGTAGTTACTATAAGTAGCTACTATATAAAACGAGGAGTAAATATGTTGGTTAAAAAAATGAAACAATTCGGCTATACCGAGTCTGAAACCAATATATACCTTAGTCTAGTGGAAAATGGTTCCATGACAGGGTATGAGGTCAGTAAAAAATCTGGTGTTCCTAGGTCTAAAGTTTATAATAATTTAGAAACTTTAGTGAAAAAGGGAGTCGTTTTAGTTAATAAAAGTGAACCAAAGATATACTCAGCCATTTCGCCAGAAGAATTTGTTAGCATGCTCAAACAAACGACACTTGGCGATATTCAATATTTAGATGATCACTTATCTGTTATTAAAGAAAAAGAAGACGATACCTTACTGTGGCAATTAGAAAATAAAGATGCAGTCCAACATAAAATGTTATATATGATTGAACATGCCAAAGAAAGTCTTTATATCCAAATATGGGAAGAGAGTTTAACTCCCACTATTATTAATGCTTTAAAAGAAGCAGAAGCCAGACTAGAAGTATTCGTTTGTATTTTATTTAGTCCCAGTGGTCATTATACTCTACCTTTTAAACGTTTTTACCCTCATGGATTCGAGACAGATAAACTTGAAGATATGGGTGGGCGTTGGGTTAACTTGATCTGCGATGATGATATTGTATTATTTGGGACCTTAGATCAAACATGTGATGTGATTTGGTCTCACAATAAAGCAATGCGTCTCTTAGCAAAAGAATATGTTAAACACGATGCATATACATTAAAGATCATTCAAGAACATGGTCAAGAATTGGCACGCGCCTATGGAAACGATTTTGAAGGTATCCGGAAAATATTCTAATGGAGAATACCATGACTTTCAAAAATCTATTATTATTTCTCGTTATCGTTGTCAATGCTTATTTTGCTTTTATTTTTATCAAAGACTTAATAAGCCATAAAAAAGAAGTAATGGCTGAACCTGCTAAAACAGGTGTGCTACCTATCAGTAGTGCTATTATTTTCTTCCTTTCAACTGTTGGTATTTCAGACTTCGCCATCAGTACCAGCTTGTATCCAAAACTTAATTGGACAAGTGTTAAAAAATTACCAGGAACTCTTAATACACAATGTACCATTCCTGTTGCTGTTATGGCACTTGCCTATATCACAAGCATCCAAGTTTCAATTGTGACATTAGTTGTTTGTATTATCAGCCAAATGGTTGGGTCATACTTTGGTGCAAAATTCGCTGTTAAGCTTCCAGCTGAAAAACTGAAATATTCTATTGGGATAGGTATGATTATTGCTGCCTTGATTATCTTCGGTGGTAAGTTTGGATGGTTACCTGGTGGTGGTAATGCTACTGAACTAACTGGCTTAAAACTTGTCATTGCGGCTATCGCGCTAGCCATTTTCGGAGCCTTAAACAACATCGGAATTGGATCATATGCCCTTACCATGATTACTGTTTACTTACTTGGCTTAAATCCAGCAGTCGCTTTCCCAATTATGATGGGTGCAGCAACTTTCTCAGTACCTGTTGGAAGTGTTCAATTTGTGAAATCAGGTGAGTACAGCCGTAAAATTACCCTTTTCACCTCGACTTTTGGTGTACTAGGCGTTCTCTGTGCAGTATTTGTTGTAACAAGCTTAAATGTCTCAATTCTTCAATGGTTTGTTGCCTTTATCTTGCTCTATAGTGCTTATGGCATGTTGAAAAAATAAGGAAAGAGGATTATTATGTTAATTTTAACTAAAAATGATATTCAAAAATGCTTTTCAATGACTGATGCTATTAAAGCAGCCAAAGAAGCCAGCAAATTATACACTAGTGGAAATGCAACTGTACCTCTACGCACTAACTTAGATGTAACTGATTTTAAAGGTCAAAGTCTTTATATGCCAGCTGTGACTAAAGGTGATCAAAATGCCCTAGGTGTGAAAATTGTTTCCGTCTATCCTGGTAATATTGACAAAGGGTTACCTTCTGTTCCAGCAACTATGGTTGCTTTGGATCCAGAAACAGGGATTGTCTCAGCTATCTTAGATGGTACTTATTTAACACAATTACGCACAGCTGCCATCCAAGGCGCTGCGACAGAAGAATTTTCAAATCCAGATGCAAAAATTGCTGGCTTAATTGGAACCGGTGGCCAAGGCTACCAACAAGCCATCGCCATGATGACCGCACGACAACTGGAAGGATTAAAAGTCTTTGATATTGATTTTGACCGTGCAAAAGCTTTTGCACAACAATTATCAGCAGATATGAAAGATACCTTTACTACAAAAATCTATGCTGTCCAAACAGCAAAAGAAGCAGTAGCAGATTCTGATATTGTCACAACAGTTACAACCTCAAAAGTTAATACCTTTAATGCTGAGGACGTGAAAGCTGGTGCCCATATCAATGGTATTGGTGCTTATACACCAGAAATGTTAGAGTTACCTAAAGAATTACTAGTCAAAGCTGATGCAGTTATCTTTGATACTAGTGATGGGGTCTTAGCAGAAGCAGGAGACATTCAAACACCTATCAAAGAAGGATTGCTTGAACTAACTGACTATACTGGAGAAATTGGCCAATTCTTATTAGGACAAATTCAGGGACGCCAATCAGCAAGTGATATCACAGTCTTTAAGAGTGTCGGTTCAGCAGTCTTAGATATCGTAACAGCTCAATTAATTGTCGAAAAAGCACAAGAAATAGGTATTGGAACCCAATTTGACATATAAAGAAAAAAACAAGCTCAGGCTTGTTTTTTGGTATAATAAATTTAAGATTGGATTTAGCATCCAAAATAACTTGAAAAAGGAGATTGGTATGACGGATAATATAAGCAAATCTTGGGATTATTTTTTTAAAGGCCAGTATGAAGAAGCTTACCAATTAGTAAAAATGATTTTCAACTAGAAAATTGCAAGAATTATAATTTTTTAAATCTAATGGGTTACCTCAATTTGCAATTTGAAAATTATGAGCAAGCTATCGAACTAATTCAAGAAGAAAAACAGATTATTGATAAATATTTTAAGGATGATTTGTTAAAAAATGCTGTTAATAATTATGAACAAGGCTTTTTGAGATTAAAGTTAGGTAATCATTACAAAGCTATGCTTTATATGCAATTATCACTTGAGCAGGCTTTGAAAACAGATGACCTTATTGCACAAGCATGTGCTTACAGGGGGGTGGGTGATATTTATCAAAGTAAAGGAAAAATAGAAGATGCAAGAATAGTATATAACCATGCCTATAAACTATTTGAAAAAGTAGGAGAAGACATTGGTCTTAAAGAAATTGAAATTAAATTAGGAGAATTACCATTTGAGTAAGTTAACCATTAAGAAGTATCAAAACTATTTAACAGAAGTCTACCAATTTCATAAAGGTGACCAAGGTCTATTTATGAAATTAGTTGAAGAAGTAGGAGAAGTTGCACAAGTATTAAATATAAAAAATGGACGTAAAAGTTCAGATATAAATCCTGCTGAAGCACTAGCCAAAGAATTATCAGACATTATTCACTATAGTATTGCAATTGCAGCTATAAATAATATTGATTTAGAAGCTGTCATTCTTGAAAAAGACAAAATGGCATCATTAAAATACGGAAGAAAAGAAAATTTACTAAATTATTTACAAAAAGAAAAGACAGCACTATGACCAATATTTTAGAAGTTTCCAGAATAAACACCTATGCTGATTCACGATTTTCTAAAGAAGCTCTAAATCAACACGGTTGCTTTTTAGTTAATCAAGAATTCCCATATGAAGTCAAAATTATCTCAAGCAAAAGTGCCATTATAACTGGACCAAATCCGGACCATTACTTAGCAGTTATTAACGAATTCCGTTTTAATGCAGAACATATTAATGAATTCTATGATAAGGAACATCAGCTTATTGTTCAGTTTAAACCTAAAGTTGTCCATCGCATTCCCATCCTAGAGATTCAGCCATCACAATTCTATATCAATCAAGAAAAATATCAGGCAGTAGCCTCATTTATCAATACAGCAGAAGATGTCATTGTTCCAGTTACTAAGGATAATCATGGACGATTCATTTCATTAGATGGACACAGTCGTTTAAAAGTTGCTTTGGATAAAGGCATTCAAGATGTTTATATATATGACAGCCAAGCTGATGCTTATATTTTCGATTTTGTCCAAGAAGCTAAGAAACGGCAGATAGAATCAATTTCTGATATGTCAGTTCTAAGCCATGCAGAATATCAAACCAAATGGATTGACTATTGCAATCATTACTTTAATAAGTAATCCCAATACGGATTGCTTTTTTATTACTCTGACCTTGTCCAATATGTTAAAATATAAGAAAATTACCTGAACAATTAGGTATTTATGATGATGAACACCTTAACTCTATTACACAAATTGCCAAAGCTCTCAAAAAAGATGGCAATAAAGCAATTCTCCAAATTCACCATGGCGGACGTGAAGCAATGGGCCGTGCTGCTAAAGGTAAAGAAGTCTTAGCACCTTCAGCAATTGATTATGATTTCCTAAATTATCCTGTTCGTGAAATGACTAATGAGGAAATTGAAGAGATTATCAAAGATTTCGGTCGTTCAACCAAGCGAGCAATCGATGCTGGATTTGATGGTGTTGAAATTCATGGAGCTAACCATTATGGCATTCAACAATTTTTCTCTGAATTTTCAAACCATAGAGAAGATAAATGGGGCGGCAGTCTCCAAAAACGAATGACTTTTCCATTAGCTGTAGTTGACGAAGTAAAACGTGTCATCGCTGAATACGCACCTGACAATTTCATCGTCGGTTATCGTTTTAGTCCAGAAGAAATTCATGATGAAACAGTTGGCTATACCTATCTTGAAGGCCTAGAACTAATCAAAGAAGTCATCAAACGCGAATTGGATTATATCCATCTTTCCTTATGGAATGGCTACGCTTCAACACCAATTGGTGGAGAGAAGAGCTTCGGTGAGTATTATCAAGAGATTCTAGATGCTCAGACAAAATTAATTTTGGTTGGTGGTGTTTTTGATCATGAAAGTGCACAAAACGCAGTTGAAACATACTGTGATTTAATTGCTGTTGGCCGCGGAACTCTAATAGATCCAGAATTTGGTAAGAAAATTTCCGAAGGCAAAGGCGATACCATTATCCATGAAATCACTCCAGAACAAGTAAAAAATGTTCATTGGACTTCAGGATTAAAAAATGTCTACACCGCACCAGAAGGAACAAGTTTACCACCATTATCAAATGGGGAAAGTATCAAATAAATACAACAAAAAAAGTGGACTATTGACAGTTCACTTTTTTAAAGTTATAATAATTTACATAAATATAGTTATGTCATAATTTATCTAGAGCATTTTTTTGTTCGTCATTGACGATATGGGTATAGAGGTCAGTAACCTGTGTAGAGGCATGGCCTAATTGGTGGCTGACTAAGACTTGGGACTTAGTTGCATCATACAGCCTGGTTGCCAGTGTATGGCGTAGTTTATGGGGCGTCACTCGGATTTTGAAGTCTTGTGAGTACTTAGCAACCAGTTTTTCTATAGAAGAGGCATCAATTCGATTAGGAACACCACGATACTCCGTTAGAAAGAAAGCAAGGTCTTGTTTTTCCGCCTTGTAACGGTTCTTGCGGATAGCCAAGTAGTTCTCGAGGTATGGTTTAGCAAAGCCAGCAACGTTAACTGAGTCACGTTTGCCACCCTTACGGGTTACTTCGATGACCATCATTTTCAAGTTTAGGTCCTTCATGTCAAGGTTTACAGCTTCTGAAAGTCGAACGCCGGATGCAAGAAGTAGTGCAATAATAGCAAGATCACGTTCCTTATTTTTTCGGAAAGATGATTTAGCCCTGTTTGACAGCAAATTCTCGTATTCATTATCGACGTACTCCAGAAATTCCATGGTTTCATCGCCTAAAAAGAGTTTTTGCTTGATATTTTCCGCACGTGAGGCTAAGGTTTCTTTTTTCTTCTTTGTAGAGACCTTTTTCATAACATTTCGGTAGAAATAAGGTTCTCCTTGGTCATTTTCAACCTCCTCAGTCAAATACTTGTAGAGACTAGATAAGGCTGACAAAGTTCTGTTAATGGTTGTTTGCGAAACACCAGACTTAGTTGAGTAAGTATTAAGAGAAGGACGTTCCCGTAAGTAGAGAACAAAAGCCTCCATATCTTTCTTAGTCAGATGTTCTAAAGTAGATAAATCAATATCAGCAATTTTAGCAGCATTTGAGATATCAGCATCAATTAACCAATCAAAGAAACGTTTATATTCCTTAAGATATTCATATAAAGTTGTAAAACTGTAAGGCACTGATAATTTGGACTGATAATATTCCAAAACATACCAAGGCATAATCGTTTTATATTCTTCAATTTTTTCTAAAAGTAAGTCACGTCTCATATATATTTTCCTTAGATAGCCTTTTTCATAAGGCTTTTTCTGTATTGTTTATAATAGAAGTATATCACACCCTTATATTTTTTTCAAGAAAATTACAGTTTTTCGGAAAGATGTTATGAGGGATATATGGGAATATCTTCATTCCCAATCCCTTGTTATTATTGAACAAATCAGCAAACAGATAAGTTTCTTAAAAAAATTCTACTCTTTCTTTTTTCGGAATGGCATGCGCATCGTTCTTTGGTTCTTTGACCCAACTTGAATATGAATTCTACATCGTCAATTGTCTTGAGCTGAGATGCTCTTTACTAATGAAATAAATTTCTTGCTAAAATGCTCAATTGAATCTCCACTCTTTAGTTGACTTTATTATATAGCACTATTTTATCTGGTTTACCTTTATAACATGATGTAATTATTTGTGATTACTGATAGGTAAAATGATTTGAAATTGTCTTAGGATGGCAATCTCAGCATTAATTGTTTATTACTAAACAGAATACAATTTCTTTTTAAACTACAATTCTAACTTATAAAGATATTCTGAACTTGTTTCTTTTGCATTTTTGTTCAAACGATTGTCAGAAACAGATTGTTTTATCATTCCTAATTGTTCCATCAACTGATATGAGGCCTGATTTTGGCTGTCACAATGAGCAATAAAAGTTGTTATATGAAAATGTTTTAAAAAATAATTTATGGCATATTTTGCTGCTTCAAGCGCAAATCCTTTTCCCCAATACTCTCTACTTAGTATCCAACCAATTTCAACAAATGGCTCATCAACATCTTTTGATAAACTTAAACCACCAATATGCTGTTTATTAATTAGTATTGCAAAGTCGAGTTCAAAATTCTCTTCAGTATAGTGTTTCCAGTTGGATTCACATTTCTCGATAAAGCGCTTTGTCTCTTCGAGTCTATTATTAGGTAAATTTAACATATATTGATTTGCATCTCTATCTGACGCATAGTTATGAGTAGACATAAGAAATTCACTAGTCATAGGTACCAGTAATAGTCTATCTGTAGTTATAGTAAACATTTTTTCACCTCCATTATGAGTTGAGCAATAAGTGATTATTGTAGTTTATTCAACTCTTTAATATAACTTCTAACTATGGTACCACAATTCTTACAAATATCATGATATATCTGAATACTGCTAGTTGTTAGTATCTTATCAGTTGGTAGCAAACCAGCATAACCTTTATTTTGTCTAAACGTTACAAACTCTTCCTCTTGACAGTAATTACAATTTATATTTTCCACGCTATTTCTCATTTCTTAATTGAAACAGTTCTTCTACTTTTAAATTAAATATTTTTGCTATTTTTAGAGCCATTTCTAGGGAGGGGTTATACTTATTATTTTCTAGATGACTTATTATTTTCTAGATGACCTATTGTTTCTCGTCTAACACCTATCAAATTAGCAAGTTCTAGTTGTGTCATATTTTTATTTTGTAAGATAATTGTATATCTCTAAAAGGGAATCTACCAAGAACACCGATAAGGCTATAGCCCCAGCTACAAAAATTGATTCAATAAAATATTTTCCTGACAGACCAGGATTTCCTTGGATATAATAATATGCAATGCGATAAACCCCTGCTCCAGGAACTAAAGGAAAATAGCTTGGTATATAGAAGACTGTGACAGGTGACTTCAGGACACGCGCAGCAATTTGTGACAAAAAAGCTATTACAATCCCACCACACAGGGTGGCTAAACCAATTTGTGTATAGGATAAGGCTAGAAGATAAACCAGATAGCCAGCAGCTCCTATAAAACCAGTCTGATATGCCACGTGACGAGGAGTCTCAAGTAGTACACCTGATGTAACTGTGGCAACATAGGCACCAATTATCTGTAAAATCATACCCATGTGATAATTCCTTTCGCAATAAAGAGACCTAAGGCAACACCCACACCTAAACTAACCGCAATAATTAAAGCTTCAACAATTTTAGTGATACCCGATCCGTAATCACCTTTAAATGAATCACGAAATCCATTGGTAAAGGCCGTCCCAGGAAATAAAGGCATCAGAACTGAAATAACCACAATATCAAATGATGGATTTGGCATTTTGAGCAAATAAATAATAATCGGAATAACTGTTGCTACTAAAAGGGTTGCTACTGTTCCAAAAATAAAATCATTTAAGGCTAAAAATTCCTTTAATTTATAGGAAAAGAGTAAAAGAAAGGCCGCAATCACTGAAAGGAAGATTTCGTTCATATCTCCACCAAGCAAGACGGCAAATGAAATCACCAAGAGAATTGTTGAAACACCAACAACTCTACTAGAGTAATTTTTCTTATCCATGCGCATTAGTTTGGCATAGGCTTCTTCAAACGTGATTTTATTGGAAGTCAAATCACGTGAAATCTGATTAACGATGTGAATTTTTCGTAAATTGGTATCACGCTTAGTTATCCGTTTGATCAGTGTAATTGGCTCATCCAAGTCTGGGCCATCTAAGGTGATAAAGAGACCTGTTGTATTGGCGAAGACCTCAGTTATTGGTTGTTGACTCACTTGCAGCATGCGCTGAACGGTACTTTCCACGCGGTAGCACTCGGCGTTGGATTCTAACATCTCAATACCTGCCTGCATAGCAACCTTTACTATGTATTTGTTATAATTTTCTGTCATTAATTTTCATTACCTAAGTATGTTAGTATTGCAACTACTGCTGCTTGGGTACCTGTTGTTAGGCTTGGCTGAATGGCTGGCGCAAACTTGGGATTATGATTGACATAAACCATTTGATCCTCTGTAAAGCCACCGAATTCCCAGTAAAAATACGGAATACCAAATTCTCTTGGGATATATGAATAATCCTCGGAGGCAGTCATTGGCTTGTAAGAATTAGTGCCTTCTTCCCCTAAATAGATTTTAAAGGAGTGGCTTACCTACTTTTCTATTTTATCATCATTATCAGTCAAAGGAAAGAGGTCGTAAACTTCTATTTCGGGATTCTCTAGACAGTTTTCTGCTTGGCTGTCTAATCTACTTATTTATATTTTTTCTGAAATGGGTCTTGACTCGTTTATTCTAACAGCTCAAAGCTTGCTATTCTTACTCTCTTGGCTAAGAATAAAAAGGCTGAAATCATTTTTTCAACCTTTTTATTTTGGCATCTATTAATCTTCGTTAGGGTCATTTTTGGCATCTTCATGTGTTTTATGAATGGTTCCTGGAATGTGATCAGGACCTGCATAGATTGAATATAGTTTAAGAGTTGTATCTCCAGTATTAGTAACATTGTGCCAAGTATCAGCTGGAACGAGAATAACATCATCAGCTGAAACCTCTTGTTCAACTGTGAGATTATCTTTCGCATCTCCCATTTGACATAATCCTTTACCCTCTTCAATGCGTAAAAATTGATCAATTCCCATATGAACCTCTAAGCCGATATCATCACCTGGTTCGATTGCCATTAAAGTAACTTGAAGCTTTTCACCTGTCCAAATTGTCGTACGATAATTATCGTTTTCTTTAGTGTAATCTTCAATATTGACAATAAACTTTTCTTTTCCATGATCCTTATAATCAAATGTCATCTGAAAGACCTCCCTTTTTATAATTAGATTAATTCTAATTAATCTATACTATAGTAATACCACAAAAACGCTTACAAATCAAAAGAAAAGATTTTTTGAGTTGTCACAGTCCTCTTGTAATGTAACTATTAAAAAATCTCCATTTAAAAGCGAGGTTAAGAATTTAGTTTAACTAAGGTTTTTCCAATTGAGTTCCCATTTTTTACTTTTTTTAGAGCTTCATTAATATCTTCAAAATCATAAACACGATCTATAGCAATTGGAAATGGCTGCTGCTGATAAATTTCATTTACTTCTCTTAACTGTTTTCCGTTGGCACTGACAAAGATAAAATCATAAGTTTGATTATTTTTGGCTGCTAAACGATCCAATCGGTAACCAATTAAGGTAAAAAGGAAGAGTTTGATAGGTGATAAGAACATACTCTTAGCGAATGCTCTATTTGGCAATCCTTTTAAACTGACTAATTTTCCCCCTTTTTTCAAAATAGAAAATTGCCTTAGTGTTTCTTCCCCTCCAAGAGTATCAATAACATAATCAACTTCTGAAACTAACTTAGTATAATCTTCTTTTTTGTAATCAATAAAATAATCCACCCCAAGAGCTTTTAATCTTTCTTCACTCTTCCCATTGCCACTCGCAATAACGGTTAGACCTTTTGATTTTGCCAGGGGAATCGCTAGCGCACCAAAGCTACCACTTGCTCCAGAGATGAAAATTGTTTTACCTTTTTTCACTTGACATTTTTCAAAGGCTTGCAAAGCTGTCAGAGCAGCTAAGGGAATAGTTGCCGCTTCTTTTAAGGTTAAATTCTCAGGTATCAAGGCTAAATCAATTTCTGATAAGGCAATATAGTCAGCAAATGCTCCTGCTTGATCTAAAGGAGTTTTGGTATAAACGTGATCACCAACTGCAAATGCCTTGACTTTTTCGCCTACAGCTTCTACTACACCGGAAAGCTCTTGTCCTGCAGTAATTGGTAATTTGTAAGGGAGAATAGCTTTAACTTTCCCTTGGGCAATCATATAATCAACTGGATTGATACCTGCATAAGCAACTTTTACTAGAACTTCACAATCTTTAATGATTGGTTTTTCAATGTGAGTAATTTGTAAAACCGGTCCTTGTTTAGAATAGGACAGTAATTGTGCTGCTTTCATTTCCTCTCTCTTTCTATGTGAACAATTCTCCATATGTCTCTTTAATATAGGCTAATTCTAATTTTTACAATTATATCATTTTTCACATAACAATCAAACTATCTGACTATTAAAAATGGGATTTAAGCCATTCAGACACTGTTTTTAATGAAAATCTAAGATTCTCTTCATTAGAATTCACTATTTTTCATTTCATCAATAAGATACCTTAAATTAGTGTTTTAAATGACTATTTTTCTTTGTCTTTTATGACTCTACACTTATTATACGCGGTGAATTCTAGACAAATATTAAATTTTCAGATACACTTGCTATAAGGTGTCATCGTTAGCTTGCTCTAATCATTGAAACTAAAAAAAGTTTTAAAAGGATAGGAAATATATGCTCAATAAGATTAAAGAATTTGCACAGCGAGAAAAGTCCTCTAAGGCGAGCATTGCTCAGGCTATTTTAGAGCATCTAGGAACGATTGAACAACTGTCTCTTGAGGATTTAGCCTGCTTAAGTTTTACTTCCAAGTCTAGTGTCGTTCGGTTTGCGCAAGCTTTAGGCTATAAAGGTTGGACTGACTTTTTACCTGTTCTTCTGTCAGAACGCTATTATTCTGAAACGCATTATTCTGCTATAGATCATAGTCTTCCATTTAATGAGAAAGATAGCCTCAGTGATGTTATTCAAAAGATAGCCACTATTGAAAAAGAAAGTATCCAAGATACAGCAGATAAATTATCCGAAGTAGAGCTAAATAAAGCGACTACTTTTCTAAAAAAATCCAATCGTGTTCTTGTTTTTGGATTGAGTCCCAATGACTATATTGCCCACCTTTTTAAACGCAATATGTTGACTATTGGCAAAAATATTGAGATTGCAAATAGTAGTGAATTTGGACTAATGGCACATTCTTTAACAGCTAATGATTTAGCTATTATCATCTCTTATTCAGGCAATTCTAAACATAATGAATCACTGCGTCACCTTGACCATTTACGAGAGCAAAAGGTTCCTGTTATTGGTTTGACCAGTGAAAATGGGAGTTACCTGAAAGAACGCACGGATGCCTGTTTCATTATTTGTACCAAAGAAGATAAACAAAAGAAAATCGGAAATTTTTCTACGGAAGAATCTATTCTGTTTATTTTAAACACTCTCTATGCCGTCTACTTCAAACAAGATTACTTTAGAAATTATGTTCGAAAACTAAATCTAGCTTCTTCCTTAGAACATGATCGTTAAAAAATAGAGTCTGAGAATTTATGATATACTCTCCTTATAGTAGACAGTGAACAAACAAAAATTCACTAGAAACTATAAGGAGAGTATATCATTTATGTCCCAAACTCTATTAATATCTCTAAACTATCATTGATTACAATAATTGTTTGGCTTCAGTCACTGTAACTTGAAGCACTTCTCTTATAAATGGGTATTTTTCTTTCATTTCATCGAACCAAGCTCCTTCAGATAGGAAGCTAGCACTACCGTGAATTCTAAAACCTGTCCCTTGATAACCATTGAAACCTTCAACCTGACGCGCAGCTAACGTCAAAATCAACTGATTATTGACAATGATATCTTCTTGCGTTGAATGCATACCAGCCACTGGAATTAGAATAATATTGTCATCTTTTAAAACTAGGTAAGAATTCCATGTACATGTTACATGTGGTTCAACATTCCCCCAACTTGTAATTGAAACTGGACCTTCGTATTTTAATACGTCATAAAACGTCTTTGTAAACATATCTTCTCCTTTAGTGTTGTGCACGAATAAAATGACTAATAAAAAGAATAATCAAAATCCCAAAAATGATGATTGGAAGGGCATAATACCATTTTTTAGGCTTGCCATTTAGCCACATCGTTTCAGATTGCTTTTGTGAGTCAGACCAAATACCTTCAGGAATAAGTTTAATTAAGAAATACATGAGTAGCGGCAAGATCACAATATCATCTAAATACCCTATAAAAGGAATAAAGTCTGGTATGAGATCAATTGGAGACAAAGCATAGGCAACAATGACTAGTGCTAAAAGTTTTGCCAAAAGAGGTGTACCTGGGTTTTTCATCGCTAAAAAGACAGCTGGTAAATCCTTTTTCAAGTGCTTAAAGCGTCTCACTAATTTGAACTTACTACGTTTTTTCTTAACCAACTGTTCTCCTATTTCACTGTTGCTTGGTTGGCTTTTAAAAAAGCCTCTTGACTTACTTGTTGGCAAAGTTTACCAATTAAGTCATAAGGGATGGTTTTCATATTTTTAAACCGAATACATGATTTACCAATATCTGGCTTTGTCTTCATATATAAGGGATATTGCATCACAAACCATTCCCTAATATGCTCAAACATATAAATGCCATTATGATAGATGGCGATATGATTCTTTTGTGAACCAATCGTAATAAAAGCCAGATCATCCTCTGGATGACAATGATAGCCTTCTGGAAAAAGATCACGAGGGACTACATAAGAAATCATCTGATATTGTAACTTTTCATCATATCGATCTGGCAAATGCTCTTTGATTACTTGTCTCAACTTATTGATAACCTCTCTTCGATCATCAGGCAAGGCCTCTAGGTACTCTTCAATACTGTCTACTTGGTATTGCATGGTCTTGTCTCCTTTTCTCTGGTAAACATATTATAACGGTAAGCAGGTAAAATGTCCTGAAAAAAGATTATCTGTGATGCTCAATTAACAAAAAAGCCCATAAGATTATAGACCTTTTGTATTGGCTAATTTTTCTTATTTTTGCCATTCTTCCATCTGACGGATGCCTTCTTCAATGATTTCGATTTGGCGAATTGTCTCTTCGTCTTTAACAACTTTTTCTTTACCTAAGATAATAGTGTCATGAACGGCTTGGTACATACGGGCATAGCTACCTGTTTCAGAAATAACTTTTTCTTCATGGTATTGGCCATTATCATCCATATAAGTAAGCGTGCCATAATGTTCTGGGCTGTCTAGACCAAAGTCAGCATTATCCGGCATATAAAAACGTTTCAAGTCATCTTCTTGACGGTCTTTCGTTGCTTTTACGAACATCCCTTTCTTACCATAAACGACAAAACTTGGGCGTTCTTTGATACGGAAATAACTGGATTTGATCGAAACTTTCTTAGCACCATAATAGAAGTCAAGGTCAAAATAGTCATTCATTCTTCCTTTGCCTAATAGCTGGCGCACGTCATAGTGAACTGATTCTGGCATACCAAAATAGGAAATCACTTGGTCAATAGTGTGACAAGCATGGCCGTAGAGATAACTGGTATTTATAGAAAATGCTTGTGTATTTTCAGGAATTTCCGGACGGAAATAATCAAAATGCATTTCCACTTCTAGAATATCCCCTAAAACACCACTGTTAATCACTTTTTGAACGGTTAGGAAGTCTGAATCAAAGCGACGGTTTTGGTAGGCTTGAACAAAAATGCCTTTTTCTTTGGCAATCGCGAATAATTCTTTGGCTTGCGCTGCTGTTTCCGTGAAGGGTTTTTCAACCAAGGTATTTTTCCCAGCTAGTAAACATTGTTTTGCGACAGTGTAATGTGCTGAAGGAGGGATTGATAAAATAACTAACTGAATTTCTGGATCTTCTAAAACATCTTCAATTTTATCGGTGTACTTAACGCCTTCAATTGGTTCCCAAGGACTTGCTACTGGTGAGTAGATGGTTTTGATTGTGATGTCATCTAATTGGTTAACAAATGGAATATGGTAACGATTGGCACTTTTTCCATTTCCTATATAAGCAATAGTTAGCATGGTGAAGTCTCCTATTTTTTTATAATTGATTTGATAGCTTATTTAAAAAAGAATTTTTTCACAAAATTAAGCTAAATTAATGATACGCCATCTAATGAAAAATGTCAAAAAATCTAATACTTTTTTACGACAAAAGTCTTGAATTTGCCAAATGAATTTGTTATACTTTGGTAAAGTTATAACTTTACCAAAGGAGTTGCAATATGTTTTCAGGTAAACTGTTAAAGAAAATTCGGCAAGAACATAAAATGAGCCAAGAACAATTAGGTCACCATTTAGGTGTTAATAAAATGACCATCTCTAATTGGGAAAAAGATAAGAATAGTCCCAATCAAAAGCATTTAACTGAGTTAGTGACACTATTTAAGGTAGATCAAGACTACTTTCAGCATTACCAAGAAATCATCATCCCCTATAAACAGTTAAGCCAACAAAATCAAGCTAAGGTTGTTACCTATTCAGAAAAATTATTAGCACAAGAAAACAAGATTATTACCTTACCAAGTAAAGAAAAAGAACTCTTCTCTTACCGTGTTTATGAAAGTTTATCAGCCGGTACTGGTTACTCATACTTCGGAGATGGCAATTACGACGTTGTTTTCTATGATGAACAAATGGACTATGATTTTGCTTCTTGGGTATTTGGTGATTCTATGGAACCAACCTACCTTAACGGCGAGGTCGTACTGATCAAACAAGAAGGCTTTGATTATGACGGTGCTATTTATGCTGTCGAGTGGGATGGACAAACTTATGTCAAAAAAGTCTACCGTGAAGAAGAGGGCTTACGTTTAGTTTCGCTCAATAAAAAATATTCTGATAAATTCGCACCATTTGATGAAAACCCTCGTATCATTGGTAAAATTATTGCTAACTTTATGCCTTTAGAGGTATAGGATGTGATGCCCCTAATTGATTACACACGAGAGCCACATTCTGATATTGCTTTTGTGGATATGAAATCTTTCTATGCCAGCCTTGAATGTGTAGAAAGAGGGTTAAATCCACTGACAACATCTCTTTGCGTGATGAGCCGTTCAGCTAATAGTAATGGATTAATCTTAGCGTCTTCTCCTACTTTTAAGCGTATCTTTGGGCAGGAAAATGTTGGACGCTCTTATGATCTTCCTTTCGATATCCATACCAGACGCTTTAATTATCACGTCGCTAAACGCAATGGTTGGCAAGTAACGGAAGAGTTCGTTCGTTATATTGAAACCTGGGCGAAACATACCTATATCGTTTCGCCTAGGATGGCTCTTTATATTGAGAAGAATATTGCTATTCAGCATATCTTTCAAGAGTTCGCTGCTCCTTCTGATATCTTGCCTTATTCCATCGATGAAGCCTTCCTTGATTTGAGCTCATCACTTAATTATTTCATAACTGATCACCGGTTGTCCCGTAAAGAAAAACTCGAATCACTAGCCAAGTGGATTCAATATCGGATTTGGAAAGACTTGCAGTTAATTTCGACTATTGGCCTTAGCAATGCTAATCCCTTACTGGCTAAATTAGCTTTAGATAATGAGGCTAAACATACTCAAAATATGTTGGCTAATTGGTCTTATCAAGATGTTCCTAGCAAAGTGTGGCAAATTAAAAAGATGACTGATTTTTGGGGAATTGGCTCGCGCACTGAAAAAAGACTTTTAGCAATGGGGATTCCTAGCATCAAAGCCTTAGCTAATAGCAATCCAGATTATTTAAAAAAAGAATTAGGAGTCATGGGCTTGCAACTCTGGTTTCATGCTAATGGCGTTGATGAAAGTAATGTTCATCAACCCTATCACCCTCATTCAAACGGCACAGCTATCAATTTGATTATTTCAGTCGAAACTACCGATGTTTTGAGGAAGATTTCTATAAATGCTCAGCCTTACGGATTCCTCTGACTTTCTTAACAGATGATATCCTATCTAGTATGTCCTCTTCTAAGCAAAGCTATTTTAAATTAAATAAAGAAAATGCTTCAGATAAAAAAGATCACTACTTCTATTTCCAAGAAATCCCTAGTCCTGATAACCCGAATAATATCTTGTACCACTATCTTGAAACTAGCCTAGAACTCAAAGAGCTAGAAAATCGAGATAAAGTTGGTTAAAAAAACACACTTTCTTTAAAGAAGGTGTGTTTCATTGTTTATAGAGGCTTATTTACCATGAAAATTCTTCAAAGTAAACGCGCTCTGGGTCAATATCATTAGCTGCCAAAACCTTTTGCCAATGCCTACCCATTGCAATTGGTCCACCAATTAAAATAACAAAGTTTGATGAGGTGTCTGGTAATTGTGACACAATATAATCATCTGAATAGCGTCCAACCTGGTAATTCACTTTAAAGTTAGGACGTTTCTGCCAATCGGCTAACCTGTCTTGATAAAGCAGTTTACCATCCGTTTTGACGGTATAAAAGAATTGCGTGGCAAGATTGGGGTTTCCTTCGATAATTGAAAATAAAGGAACAACACCAATCCCACCACCAATAATAAAGAGCTGATCAGCCTTATATTTATCAATCAAAGACTGATAAAGGCCAAAACCACCATCAACTCGAATCAAACTATCTACCGGAACATTGACAAGATTTTTGGTAAAATCACCATCGCCACGAATAGCAAATTCTAAAGTATCTGAGTTAACAGGGTTATTGAGTACTGAAAATGGATGTGGTTCACTCATGCCAGCTATCTCAGGAAAAGAAATAAAGGCATAATCACCAGCTTTTAGGCGCAAATGAGGTCGTCTTGGCAATTTAACAGTTAACTGTCTGACGTTTGACAAAACTTCATCATTGGCTACTAGCTGTGCTTTAATCCCATGAGCTTTAGGTTTAAAATGAAACCATAGGTAAGAGAAAAAAACAAAAACAGTTGATAACCATATCAGAATCATAAATGGTTTAATCAAAACAATGTAAGCAATTAGTTGAATATGAATAAAAACTAATAAAGTAGCAATTAGATTCAAACGGTGTAGCCAAAGAGTTAATTCATGTTTGAAAAATTTTTCTAGTCCCTCTTTAATGACTTGTAACACAGGAATTCGAGTTGTCAGCCAACCTGCTAAAAAAATTAAGGAATAAGCAGCTAAACCAAGAAAGATAATGAAGGCTGTATCCCCAGTCCATTTAATAAGACCTTGAGAATTGTCTAACTCTTTATGAAAAAAAGCTAGTATCAGAGCTATCAGACTCAACATCCCGTGAATCATGTAGGCTTTTGGAAGACCAATCAAATGGTCTAACCATTTAGGTTTTATACTGATATAAATAGCAACTAACATCCAAAGGTAGGCTAAAGCACCAATTTGAATGCCAAAGCTATTTGCCCCTGTAGGTAGGCCAGCTTTTAAGGTGTATAAGGTGGGTAAAGGTAAGATAAATAAAATGACCAACCAGATGAGGACTGTATTGTTTAATAATTTTTTAGCCATGGTGAAATTCTCCTAATTGAAAGATTGTCTTAGCTTGACCCGAAAGATAAAGTCCTGAGAGACGATGCTTTGAAATAATCTGATTAAAATGATACTCATTAGACGCTAAACCGACAGTAGCCCAAATATCAACCATTCCAAGATTATCTCCTAAAATGGTGACTTGTTTAATCTTTGATCCTTCTTCTTGAAAGGTATGGTGTCCGCGCTTTGAAAATCCGGAGGTTGCTAAAGCCCCGTTAGCAAGTTGATAAATAGCAATAACTTTGTTTAAATGATCTGGGTCTTCAATAGCGAGTGTCCATCTGAATTCTGATTTAGGATCCGTAAAAAATTGCATATCACCACCTCCATTTAAACAGACGGCAATGATTTCTGGTACATCAAGCAAGGTTTGAAGGTAAGTTGTTACAATCTTTTCAATTGCCCAGCCTTTGATATAGCCTGTTGGATCATAATCACCTTTATAGAATGGATCAAAACGGCCATCCGTTTCAAGTGTCACCCGTTCTAAACGACTGTAAATGGATTGAAACTCCAGATGATCTAGTAAAATGGATTCTTGACCAGCATTAAAACGGTTAACTAGGCTATCACTAATAAAAGGTTACAGTCTTTTTCATAGAGTTCTCTTCAAATTATTCTAAATTTTTAATGATTAAAGCATATAGAATAGGACTTAAATAAGTCTTAAATAGAATAATTCTAATCAAAATTTAGCAAATTTTAAGGAAAGTAGCCAAAAAAATCTAAGCATACGCCTAGATTTTTCTATTATTTACGCTTTTTCTTAGCTTTTTTAATTTTGTTGGCTTGGCGTTTCAAAGCTTGCTTCATGGCGAACTGTCCAACTTTACCTTTTAAACCACCGCCCATGAGTTGACTCATATCCATATCTGCTCCAAAAGCAGATAAATCGGGCATGCCACCTTGCCCCATCATATTATCAAAAGCTGACATATCTGCTCCACCCATGTTAGGCATATTGTTAGGAAGTTTGTTAGGATCAATCCCCATTTGCTTCATAGCTTTATTCATATCGCCAGACATAACACCTTGCATCATACTCTTAGCTTGGTTGAAGTCTTTAATAAATTTATTAACTTCGACAAAGCTGTTGCCTGAACCAGCGGCAATCCGACGACGACGACTTGGGTTCAATAGTTCAGGATTTTCACGCTCAGCAGGTGTCATTGAAGAGACAATAGCACGTTTTCTAGCAATTTGCTTTTCATCTACTTTAATATTAGCTAAAGCAGGATTTCCAGCCATACCAGGAATCATCTTTAAGAGATCTTCCATAGGTCCCATATTTTGAACTTGGTCTAATTGATCAATAAAGTCATTGAAATCAAATGTGTTTTCACGCATTTTCTCTGCCAACTCTAATGACTTTTGCTGGTCATATTCTTGACTAGCTTTTTCAATTAAGGTTAAGAGATCACCCATCCCCAAGATACGACTTGACATACGATCTGGGTGGAAAGTTTCAATATCTGTGATTTTTTCACCAGTACCCGTAAATTTGATTGGTCGACCAGTAATTTCACGAACAGATAAAGCTGCTCCACCACGGGTATCACCATCGATTTTAGTAAGTACAACACCGGTGATTTCTAATTGCTTATTGAATTCATCCGCAACGTTAGCCGCTTCTTGACCGATCATACTATCAACGACAAGAAGGATTTCGTTTGGATTAGCCAATGCTTTAACATCACGTAATTCAGCCATTAACTTCTCATCAATTTGAAGACGACCAGCCGTATCAATTAAGACATAATCATTACGGTTTTCACGCGCTTGTTCCAATCCCTTTGTAACAATCTCGATAGCTGAATGATCTGTTCCCATGTCAAAGACAGGAACATTAATTTGCTGTCCAAGAGTTTTCAATTGGTCAATTGCAGCTGGACGATAAATATCAGCAGCAATCATTAATGGACGTGCATTTTCTTCTTTAATTAATTTGTTAGCTAATTTACCAGCAAAGGTCGTTTTACCTGCCCCTTGCAAACCAACCATCATAATAATCGTTGGAATTTTTGGTGATTTAATTATTTCTGAAGTTTCAGACCCTAGAATTTCAGTCAATTCTTCATTTACAATTTTGAGGATTTGTTGGGTTGGGTCCAATGTATCAATTATTTCATGTCCGACAGCACGTTCACGAATACGTTTGATAAAAGTCTTAACAACAGGTAAAGCAACGTCGGCTTCAAGTAAAGCCATCCGAATCTCTTTTGTAACCTCTTGAACATCCTTCTCAGATAACTTTTTCTTACCTCTGATATTTTTAAAGACACCCTGTAGGCGTTCCGTTAAGCTCTCAAATGCCATAATTACTCCTCTTAATCTCTATTATCTATACTTGTTAAAATGGAAACTTGCTCTTGTAAGAAGGTATCTTGGGGATACTTATCTGTTATCGCTTCAAAAATCTCACTACGAACAATATAGTCTGAGTACATATGTAACTTCATTTCATAGGTTTCAAGAATTTTCTCAGTCCGTTTGATATTATCATAAACAGCTTGACGACTAACCCCAAATTCCTCAGCAATTTCAGCAAGGCTATAGTCATCTGCGTAATACAATTCAATATAGTTCATTTGCTTGTCAGTCAAGAGCGCAGCATAAAACTCAAAAAGAGCATTCATTCGATTTGTTTTTTCAATTTCCATAAGCTTAATTTTACCATACAATCAGGGATAATAACAATAGTTAATCATTATTGTGGCCTTAAAGTCAACTTTCTCAAAAAAAGAAAAAAGGTTGCCACTTAAAAGCAAACCTCTTTATCATTTCAGTTATTTTCCAAATAGAATTCAAAACGGTCACCAACATACTGGCTACGCACATACTCAAATGGATTCCCGTTGGTAAAATAGGATACTTGGGTCAAAGCTAATATGGCGTGGCCTCTGCTAACAGCTAAATACGATGCCACCCGTTCACTTGCAGCCTTTGCATAAATCGTTTGCCGGCTTTTGCCAATTTCAAAACCATTGGATTCTAAAGTCTTAAAGAAATGTTCTGTAATATCTTCACGCAGAAAGTTTTTGATGTACTTTTCTGGAATAGAAGCCACTTCAAAAACAAGCGGGATGTTGTCGGCAAAGCGAATCCGTTCCATTCGAATCACGTAGTCTGAGGCTTGTAACTGTAGTTCTTTAATCTCTGTATCACTGGCTAATTGCTTTTGGTAAGAAATCAGTTTAGATGATGGTGACTTGCCTTGTGAATTAACAATTTCTGTAAAACTTGTCGTGCCACGCATTTTTTCCTGGATCCGTTGACTAGCTACATAAGTGCCACTACCAATTCGTCTTTCTAGTATCCCTTCTTCCACTAATAAGGTAATAGCCTGCCTCAAAGTCATACGACTAACTTCAAAGCGTTCAGCTAATGTCCGCTCACTCGGTAGACGATTACCAATCGGCCAAATCCCATCATCAATATCTTTCTTTATAGCATCATGGATTTTAATATAAGCTGGTAGCATTTCCCACTCTCCTCAAGACTTTTAATGACTCTATTTTAACATAATTCTACTCCTTTTGGCGAAGAAAATAAGGGAATGACAAAGCTAAATCTAATCAAAAACGTTGTTAGTAACCAAAACATTGGTAGAGGGTGGAAAATGGATTGTCTTCAGTACCCATGATGGTTTATGCGGAAAACTATTAACTAAACTATTTTGGAAATAGTTGCCATCAATCGTTACTTGACCAACTTTTGAGGAGTGTTGCCCAATCGATGCCCCATAAGCAACCAATTGACCAGTTTTATCAACATATGGTACAAATTGATTGTTTTTAATAACAATACGATCACTAAGGTATCTGAAATTATTATAAATGGTATAATTGGGATCGATAGCCTTTATTAATCCTGCATCCCAAATGCCATTTTTTTCAGCAGCATCTAGCTGAATAGCTTCCGCATAAAAATTGTGAAGATTTTTATCTTGCTTTCTTTCTGAGATAGGCGTTAACTCTGGAGCAAATCCTTCAAAGCGATTCTCTTCAAAGTTTGACTCTTGCAAGGAACCTAAATCAAAAATATGGTTGCCTTTCATTTGAAGTAATGTAAATGTATTATGATGAATATACCAATTACTTCCATGATTAGCCATAATTAGTAGCTGTCCCCCACGCTTCAAATCTTTGGCTCTAAATTGAATATGTGAGAGCTCAAAATTACTGACACCATCTTGGGGTAAGGGGCCAGTCGCTAACCCAAACCAGTAGGAAGAGTGATTAATGATGAGTTGCGTATCATTGCCTACTAAAGAGGTGTGGGATGGTAAAATGAAGTAATCCTTCCTTGGATACTTACTGCCAATCATATAGTTACCTTTGGGTAAAAATATATCTGTTTGTTTTTGTTTACTAGCAAAAGCAAATGCCTTCATCAACTCTTTATTGTTCGATTGGCTATTATTTTTTGATTTAAAATGCACAAAGTAGGTCTTGCGAAGTTGCCCCTCATCTTTTATGAGACTTTTACCTTTATCTCTTCCAGTTGCTAGTAGTTGATAAGATGATTGAATCTTACCTTCTCTCTGGTACACTTGGACCTTCTGTATTTTATACAGTTTATGAGAGCTAACGTATCTGGTTCTCCCATGATTGATTACTAGCTTATCCAAAATAGTCACAATATCATTTTGTTTGAAAGCTGCCTGTTTTGTCACTTTCTTTATATGAGCGTGTTTAACAGTATCTTCAACAATCTGACTTCCATTGAAATGAAGGATTGCGTAATAACTGTTACCGTGTTTCCTTGTTATGTTGGAAATTATCCCAGACCTAGGAGAGCCATTTGTCCCCTCAAATTCAACTTTATCATTAAGGGAATAGCTTTGCTTTAAGCTAGAAGATACCTGAGTTGACTTAACTGCAAGGTGAGACTGCATGATGCTATATAAAGAAACAATTACAACTAGTAAAAGTAAAAAAATGTTTACTTTTTTAACTTTAATCATACAGATACCTCATTATCAAAACATTAAACTAATAGAGTTAGAGAATATAGAAAATTCTCAAACAAGTATCTTCTCTTTAGCTTACAATTACCTTAAAATAAGAAATTTCTCTCATAAACACACACGTACATACCTAACTAAAATAAAAGTAATGTTTGGATTTAAGACAAAATAATAAGAAATTAATAATGAATATTTGTTCAAAGTATGCTACAATGGGAGGGAAAAATCTCAACCAGTTGTTGAGATAAATGAAAGGATTACAATGACTGAAATTTCAATGTTGAAAGACATTCAAAAAATTATCGTTCTTGATTATGGTAGTCAGTATAACCAATTAATTGCACGACGTATTCGTGAATTCGGTGTATTTTCTGAATTAAAGAGCCATAAAATCACTGCAAAAGAACTTAAAGAGATCAATCCAATTGGGATTGTCTTGTCTGGTGGACCAAACTCTGTCTACGCTGACAATGCTTTTGCTATTGACCCAGAAATTTTTGAACTTGGTATTCCAATCCTTGGAATCTGTTATGGCATGCAACTCATTACACACACACTTGGTGGTAAAGTTGTTCCTGCTGGTCAAGCAGGTAACCGTGAATATGGTCAATCAACACTGCACCTACGCTCAGAATCTAAATTGTTTGCTGGTACGCCAGAAGAACAATTAGTATTAATGAGTCATGGTGATGCTGTTACTGAAATTCCTGAAGGTTTCCACCTTGTTGGTGATTCAAATGATTGCCCTTACGCTGCAATGGAAAATACGGAACGTAACTTCTACGGAATCCAATTCCACCCAGAAGTAAGACATTCAGTATATGGTAATGATATTCTTAAAAACTTCGCTGTTTCTATCTGTGGCGCGCGTGGTGACTGGTCAATGGATAACTTCATTGATATGCAAATTGATAACATCCAAAAACAAGTTGGTGACAAAAAAGTCCTTCTTGGTTTATCAGGTGGTGTTGACTCTTCAGTTGTTGGTGTCCTTTTACAAAAAGCTATCGGCGACCAATTAACCTGTATCTTCGTTGACCACGGTCTTCTTCGTAAAGATGAAGGTGACCAAGTTATGGGCATGCTTGGTGGTAAATTCGGTCTTAACATCATCCGTGTGGATGCAAAAGATAGATTCTTAGATCTACTTGCTAGTGTCGATGATCCAGAGAAAAAACGTAAGATCATCGGTAATGAATTTGTTTACGTCTTTGACGATGAAGCTAGTAAACTGAAAGGTGTAGACTTCCTGGCACAAGGAACACTCTATACTGATATCATCGAATCAGGCACAGAAACAGCTCAAACTATTAAATCACACCATAACGTTGGTGGTCTTCCAGAGGACATGCAATTTGAATTGATTGAGCCTTTAAACACTCTTTTCAAAGATGAAGTGCGTGCGCTTGGTATCGCACTTGGTATGCCAGAAAATATCGTTTGGCGTCAGCCATTCCCAGGCCCAGGCCTAGCCATCCGCGTCATGGGTGCCATCACTGAAGAAAAATTGGAAACGGTCCGTGAATCAGATGCCATCTTGCGCGAAGAAATTGCAAAAGCTGGTTTAGATCGCGACGTATGGCAATACTTCACTGTCAATACTGGCGTTCGCTCCGTTGGGGTTATGGGAGACGGCCGTACATACGACTACACCATTGCCATCCGTGCTATCACTTCTATCGACGGTATGACAGCAGACTTTGCACAACTACCATGGGACGTCCTTAAAAAGATCTCAGTCCGCATCGTAAACGAAGTTGACCACGTCAACCGCATCGTCTACGACATCACAAGCAAACCACCAGCAACAGTTGAGTGGGAGTAAACAAGTATAGTATACTTGTTTAGCCTGAGCCCTGAAACTGAAAAGCGAGGGGAATATTAAAAGGAAACAGAAATGTTTCCTTTTTGTTATTTCTTATTTTTAGATTCAATGCTAATTTTAATCACACGGTCCATGTGAATGACATTCTTTTTCATATATGTTGGCGACGCAGATTCAAAAATTAAATAAACTAAATCATTTCTCCCAACAATTTGTTCTAAATAAGGTGGTAATGTAATGCTTGAAATGGCATTGTCACTTCCTAGTTCACTTGTATTATCTGATAACTTATTTTTAAAAATATATAATTTTGAATTCTTTGTCCCAAATGATTGTGATAGCAAAATATTGTCTTCAAAAAATGAAATTCCCTGAACTCTAGGTATTGTCTCATAAATTTTCCTAGGCTTTACAGTAGCAATTGTATTAGCCTGAAATTGTAGAGAACTAATTGGAATTTCAGCCAGCTTGCCTGATTGTGCTTTATTAAAATATCCAACATACAGCGTGTTTTTATAATACGTCATATAGGAAGCTAACTTTATACCAACAATATCTATTTTTTCTCTAAATTGAATAGGTCTTTTCGTTTGATTAACATCATAACTTTCAATATCATGAAGAGAAAGAGATTCGATTTGTGCTTGATTTTTATTGTTTATTGTTGAAACCCAAAGTTTATCATGGTCATCATCATATGTTAGTGCACCAACATGGTCGATATCATCTAAACACAGAGTCTTTAAATACGTACCAGTGTCAATATCAATTACCCAAATGACTGAATTATAGGTTTTACTTTTACTGTATGCTGATATTAACATATATTTATCTTCTACAATCGAAAGTCCTTGTGGATCCATGTCTGTTGCCGTTTTTAATTTACCTTTGTCAGCCCCACCATGAACAAATGAAAGAGTCTTTTTCAAACCAGGTATAACATAAAATGGTTGATCTGTTCCAGCAACCAATGTTTCTGTAACTTCAGGGTAATGTTTTTTAAGTAATTTTTTAAATTGTTTTTCCGAATAAGCTGCTGGATTAGTATTTGTTCCATTAGACATGACAACTTTGGGTGGCAATTGATTAACGTAAATAAGCACCATAAAAAGTAATAAACTAACTGACAAACTGACAAAAAATCTTTTCTTCATAATTATCTCCCAGTCTCATTGTAACATAATTTACAACTTGATTTCTTAGTGTATTCCTATTTGTAATTAAATAATATGATAAAATCACACCCAAATCTATTAAACGTGTTAAAATATCAGTCCATTCTTCTACAAAAGTTAAGCAAATCATGTTATACTATTATAGATTCTCAAAATTTTTATTCTCGGAGGAATGATGTTAGAACTTTTACACATTACAATTATCTTAGTTGCCAGTCTTTTAGCTGTTCAATTTTCTAATCGCATTGGTATACCTGCTGTTGTTGGGCAATTGCTTGTTGGTATTTTAATCGGACCTGCCGTTCTCAACTTTGTTCATCAGGGAGAATTAATCTCCTTTTTATCTGAACTTGGCGTTATTCTTCTCATGTTTCTTGCCGGCATGGAAGCCAATTTAGGACTACTTAAGAAATATCTCAAACCTAGTCTTATTGTTGCTATCTCAGGGGTAGTCATACCAGTTGCAGCATTTTATCTCATCACATTAGCCATGGGCTATCAAATAAATACAGCTATTTTTTATGGCATCGTTTTTGCAGCAACAAGTGTATCTATTACTGTAGAAGTTTTGCAAGAATATAACAAAGTTAAAACTAATACTGGTGCTGTCATCTTAGGCGCAGCTGTTGCAGATGACATCATCGCCGTTTTACTCTTAAGTTTCTTCATTTCAAGAAGTAAATCATCAGGTGGGTCATCAAGTCAGCTTATCTTTGAAGTACTCGCGCAACTACTCTTTTTACTCTTCTTGATCGCTCTCGTCAAATACATTGTTCCAACACTATTTGCACTCGTTAACAAATTTGATGATTTTGAAAAAAATACGTTTTTGGCATTATTACTTTGTTTCGGAACAGCACTTCTAGCTCATAGCGTAGGTATGTCTGCTGTTATTGGCTCATTCTTCGCTGGACTTGCGATCGGTCAAACCAAATATGCAACGGCCATAGAACATGAAATTTCAATCTTTGCCTACATCTTCTTTATCCCAATTTTCTTTGCCTCAATAGCTTTGCCATTAAAACTAGATGGAATCTTCAACAATTTACCAATGATTACCCTCTTCACCGTTTTAGCAGTTGCAACTAAATTGATCCCTGGCTACCTTGTTGGTCGTTCCTTTAAGTTTTCGAAAATGGATTCTCTAACAATTGGTGGCGGCATGGTTAGCCGTGGTGAGATGGCCCTGATTATTGTACAGATTGGCTTAGCGGATAAACTTATTTCCAGCCATACCTATTCAGAACTGGTCATTGTTGTTATCCTATCAACTATCATTGCACCATTTATACTGAAACAATCCTTTAAAAAGTAAGAAAGCCCCTTGGGCTTTTTTTAGCGGCATTTTCTCAGTAAGCATCCTCAATCGCTCTATACCAGTTTCTTATTAGATACTTTGATATCATTTATACATGTATTAATTAAATTTATACATCAATTATGGTATTATTATCCGATTTAGTCTCCTCATTTTATTGACATGTCTGATATATTCATGTATTCTAATATTTAGTTATAAAAAGGAGACGTCATGAATAAATCGGATACAAAAACATTCTTTGGACACCCTCGTGGCTTGTCCACTCTCTTTTTCACTGAGATGTGGGAAAGATTTTCATACTATGGCATGCGCGCCATTTTACTATATTATATGTACTATAGTGTTACGGCTGGTGGGTTAGGATTTGATAAAGCTACCGCAGCTTCCATTATGGCTATTTATGGCTCATTGGTTTACCTATCTTCCGTTTTGGGCGGCTATATTAGTGACCGTATTTTAGGTAGTCGTAAAACTGTTTTGTACGGTGGTATCTTAATTATGCTTGGACACATAGCCCTAGCAACGCCATTTGGCAAAACAGCACTTTTCCTTTCAATCGGCCTCATCATCTTGGGGACTGGGCTTTTAAAACCAAATGTTTCTGATATGGTTGGTAGTCTTTACGATGAGAAAGATTTGCGTCGTGATGCCGGTTTCAGCATTTTTGTTTTTGGGATTAATTTAGGGGCATTCATTGCACCGGCACTTGTTGGTTACCTTGGGCAAGAAATCAATTTTCATCTTGGGTTTTCACTGGCTGCTTTTGGGATGTTTATTGGTTTAATTCAGTATGTTCGTGATGGTAATAAATACCTGTCTGCTTCTAGTCTCGTTCCTAATGATCCCTTATCAGATACTGAAAAATCAGTCTTACTAAAAAGAACGACCCTTACTTTGGTGGCAATTATCCTGTCACTGATCCTCTTGCAAGTCACTGGCCACTTATCTATTGGTTTGGTCATTAACTTCTTCACACTAGTTGCTATTATTATTCCCATTTATTACTTTATGACCATTATCAGAAGTGATAAGATTACTAGCGAAGAGCGCTCGCATGTGTATGCTTATATCCCTCTCTTTATTGCTTCAATTCTTTTTTGGTCAATTGAAGAACAAGGGTCGGTTATCTTAGCCTTATTTGCTGACGAACAGACACGCCTTTACTTCACTTTCTTTGGCCATCATATTAATTTCCCATCATCTTACTTCCAAAGTATTAACCCTCTTTTCATTATGCTTTATGTGCCAATTTTTGCATGGTTATGGGCTAAACTTGGAAGTAAACAGCCTTCTTCAGCTAAAAAGTTCTCTTATGGCTTAATGGCCTCAGGTTTGTCATTCTTATGGATGATGTTACCAGTCATCTTCTTTGGAACAAATGCAAAAGTTAGTCCCATGTGGTTAATTATGAGTTGGGCTATTGTTATTGTGGGTGAAATGTTGATTTCTCCAATCGGCTTATCAGTGACTAATAAGTTAGCCCCTAAAGCCTTTAAAGCACAAATGATGTCGATTTGGTTCTTGAGTAATGCTGCTGCGCAAGCACTCAATGCGCAATTTGTTAAATTCTACACTGTTCACACAGAAGTAGCCTACTTTGGGATTGTTGGTGGGATAACGATTCTATTTGGTATCTTACTACTCTTTTATGTTCCAAAAATTGATAAGCTCATTAACGACTAAACCTGAAAAACAAGCTAAATTACATAGCTTGTTTTTTTGTTAGCTTATGATGGTGTCATCACTTTTTATAGGATTGATGACACTTTCACTTGAAAAGATTAGTGATTTACGATATAGTTAATGTGAACTATCAGAAAAATTAGGAGGATATGAAGATGCCAAGACATAGCACGTCAGCTCAAACTAAATCTCGTGACATAACCGTTTTAGGAAAATCATATCCTAATTTCACCGTAGCCTGTCGAGAGTTTGGCATACGTCCTAAAAAAGTCACTACCGTTGCCAGTCGCCTATCCATCTCACGAGAAGAGGCCCTTGAAAAAGTCATTAACGGCTTTGAATTAAGCACAGGCCCTATTTTTGAAATCAAAGAAAATCGAGACCCTTCCAAATTAAACAACAGAATCTTTAATTTAAGAATGGCCTTAGGCGAAACAGACAAAGAATTTGCAGACCGATTTAACATTTCCCTGTCCTCTGTTAGCCACTGGGAAGTCGGACGCTCAAAACCTAACATTACAATCTTAAAAGAAATGGCAGAATTAGCAGACCAAAGTTTTGAAGAATTTTATTTCGGGAAGTAAGAAAAACACTTAGTATGAGAATACTAGGTGTTTTTCTGTTATCTATTGGTCATAATCAAGAATTTATAGCTTCATTCTCCTAACAAATCATCCAATTTTGGAATAATCTCCTTAGGATCTGTTTTGGGTGAGAACCGTTCAATAACTCGCCCATTTTGATCAATCAGAAATTTGGCGAAATTCCATTCAATAGTTTTACCAAGTAATCCCTTCTTCTCTGATTTCAACCATATAAATAAAGGGGCTGCTTCTTTACCATTAACTTTCACTTTAGCAAACCTTGGAAAGGTGGTTTGATAATTAAGAGTGCAAAAATTATTAATCTCCTCAACAGATCCAGGTGCTTGACCAGCAAATTGATTACAAGGAAAGTCCAGAATGACAAATCCCTTAGATTTATAGTGATCATAGATTTCTTGAAGAGCCTCATATTGAGGTGTCAAGCCACAACCAGTTGCTGTGTTCACAACAAGGACTACCTTGCCTTGAAACTGTGCCAAAGACACGTTTTCTCCATTTTGGGCCTTAACTGTAAAATCATAGAGTGATGTCATACTAATTTCCTTTCAATCATGGTTTGTTAGAATTAGAATATCACTAAGTGACACAAAGTTAAAATATAAGGTCTTATCCATATAGAATAAATGTAATTGCATGAAAACCCAAATTGTTCTTACCATTTTATCAGAAATGCTCTCTAACAGATAAGGTGTTTTCAAATAGACGATCATAAAATCTTAAAGTGAATACATTAAGTTAACCTTTTATTTCTTTTTTGCTTTGGAACTAAAGAGGTATAAAAATGAACCTAGTGTACCTAGAATACTTAGTAAAATCCAATGAATCATAGGAATAAAACTATCTCCTGTTTGAGGAAGAACTTGACTATTATGATGATTTAACTTCGCTTCTTTCACTTTTGACTCTTTGTGATCCGACAGTTCAAGATTTGGATTAAGGTCCGTATCCATATTTTTGGGTTTTTCAACCAATTGGTTTTGAGTCATATCTCCTAACGCATTAGCTTTTGAAACATTTGCTGATTCTATTGGCACAGAAAGGGGGCCATTGATGTCTGTTTGCGTATGATGTTTACCTTCTTTTTCTTGTATTTCCTCAGCTTTTGTTTTCTTTAACTCAAATGGTTGCTCTGAATCTTTTGTATCAGCAACTACTTTACTTGCTTCTTGACTTGTTTCTTTAGTTTTCTCTACACTTGAATCTGCTAAAGGGACCTCTTCTCCAATTTGAGTCAGATCAGTATCAATGGTTGAGCTAGTAATAGTATGATTTGCTTCAGTTTGAATGGTTTCTGAATTACTATCAATTTCTTCTGCTTTTTCATCAATTGTAGGATTATCAAGATTTGAATCATTACTTGCATTCTCTTTTAGATTATTAACAGGAACACCACTAGACTCTGTAGGATTTTCACCTATCGTATCCGTAGACTTGTCCCTTTCTGGGGATACTTCTTTTGTTAAGCTATTTAAAGCATCACTTTTAGAATCCTCCTGACTAATTGGACGTATAGACTCATTAGATTCTTCAGAATGATTTGAATTTTCTTTGGAAGTTCCCTTAGTTGTTCCTTCTGTTGAACTAGCTTTATTGTTAATTGATTCCACACTAACCCCACCCCCTTCTTCTACTTTGGGATTATTGGATGGTGTCACTTCATGGGTAATTGTAACATTTTCCAGATTCCCATGAAATTGTTGGTTTGGATTTTTAAAAACCAGATTTAATTTTTTAGGTTTTGCTTCTCCAGCAAGAAAATCTTCTGATAAAGACTCCATTTTAGAACCAAGACTTAATTTTTCTAGGTTAGGAAGGTTAAAAAAGGTATATTTTCCAAGCTTAGTTACATTCTCTGGAAGATTTAACTCTTTCAATTCGTAATTATTATAAAAAGCTAATTTACCAATAGTCGATAAGGATTTTGGTAAATTGATTTTTTCAAGATCTGTTAAACCTCTAAAAGCAAAATCTCCAATTGTTTTTAATCCCTCATTCAGTACAATTTCTTTTAAATTATTTGAACCTTCTTTTTCATAAGAAAATGCGTCAGCTTCGATATGTTTTAAGCTTTCAGGTGCCTTATAAATTGCTGATTTCTTAGAAATAGGATACTTAATGAGCTTTTCTTTCCTAATATCATATAAACTGCCATCTTCAGAACTATATTCAGTATTTCCTTTTTCTACCGTAATATCTGACACTTTAGATTTTTGGAAAACATTTTTCCCTAAGTAAGTGACTGATTTTGGAATGGTAATCTTTTCTAAATAATCTGTTGAAGCAAAAGCTTTATCACGGATTGTTCGCAATTGACTGTCCGTCGGAATTAACATTTCTTTTAAATATGAAAAATCAAAAGCCCCTTTTCCTAAAGAAACGACGGTTTTAGGAAGATTAAATTTTTCCAAATGTGAAAAGTTAAAGGCATTATCATCAATGATCATTAATTGACTATCCTTATCAAAAACGATCTCCTTTAGTTTTGTTGTGCCTTTAAACGCTTTTGTTTGTATTTTTGTTACTGATTTTGGAATAGTTACTTTAACAGGATTGACAGAACCAGAGATTTCTCCACCTTCTCCCTCTGAAACTTCAAAAGCGGATTCGCCGATTTCTGTGACTTTGAAAGTAAAGCCTTGATGCTTCACTTCTTCTGGAATAACAATCTCAGCTTTATCATTTGTGATAGGACTTGAGCCATCTCCAACTTGTAAAGTTCCAATTTTTTTATCATTATCAAGGGTAATGATTTTGTAAGTAATCTTTTCAGAAGTAAAAGACTTCCCTACTTCAATAGGCCTTGATACTTGATTTGCCTGTACAACCGAATGATTATTGTTTGCTGTGAAAACATTTGGACAAACAATAGAGACTCCACAGGTAAGGCTACAAATAAGAAGTGCTTTATTTATCTTCTTTTTATTCACTGACATATTTTACTCTTTTACTAAATTAAACGCGTTTAATAATATTATTAAGTATACTTAATAATATTATGATAGGTCAATTTTAAGGAGAAGTCAAGCATGAAATTCAAATTATTTTCTAAAGAAATGAATCGTCTTGTTTAATTTTGATTGATACCATTAAAATCATCACTTTTAAATAGATGATTTTCAAAAACTAATTGATCTTGACTATTATTCTTCATCTTCTAACTCTGTATATTTTTTTGACAAACCCTTACTTTTTGATATTGGGTATTTTAGTTCATTACTTTTAATTTTATTTTCGATAATTTCATCAATATTTAAATTTAAGTTATCAGCCATCATGTATGAGTAAATCAAGACATCTGCTAATTCTTCTTTTATTCTATCAATTGAATTTTGCGTGACTTCTTTACTATCTTTCTATTGAAATAATTCCAATAGTTCGTTCGCTTCTAATGATATTGAAATAGCTAAATCCTTTTCATTATGAAATTGACGCCATTCCCGATCATCTCTAAATTTATTTATTAAAGAAACTGTATCCATGTTTTTTCTTCCTATATTATAGTTTTACATAAATCCTTCTCCATTATATCATAGATAGCAGTTAGAAATTCTAATAGATTATAGTTTTTCTAAGCTTGTATTGCTAAACAATCAGACTTGTCTTAATAGGCCCAGTCAAATAAAAATGAAGAGACACACAATAGCAAAAAATTTATTTTATCTAAACAGATTTTCGTGTTCTTTCTTATTTTTTCATAAATATTTTTTCATTTTTTTGTATAAGGGGCTTATACATTTGAGACTATTTGAAATAGTCTGATAAATTGACTGAAAGTTTTTGACAATTCACTATTAACAGTGCTTTTGATGGCTTTATCTTTGATTTGTCTGTTAATTTACATCACTGTCACTTCTCATTTTTTAATGTCAAATTGTATAATTGCATACTTATTATAGTATATTTAATAGTCTGAATTTTCTCTATCCTAACACTTTGCTAAAAAGGGCTTTCTTCTATTGACAGAGATTTCTGTGTGGCTATAATTAATCTTGGGGATGCCCATAGAAGGAGAAAGTATGTTTGCCTTAGGGACTTTAATTGATGCTTCTGCTATTTTATTAGCAGGGCTTATTGGTAAATATTTTGGACAGCAACTAAATGAACGTCATCAAGAAAGTTTAAGTATGGCAACTGGTGTCAGTGTTCTTTTCATTGGTATATCCGGTGCTATGTCTGGTATGTTGCAGATGTCCCACAAAAGTTTAATAAGTGGCGGTAGCATGTTAGTTGTTGCCTGTTTAGCTTTAGGTGCACTTGTTGGCGAAGTGATTAATATTGAGGGCTCTTTTGAAGCATTCGGGCAATGGCTAAAAGTAAAAAGTGGCAACAATAAAGATCCTGACTTTGTGAATGCCTTTGTCATTGCCACGCTCACTGTTTGTATTGGTGCCATGGCAGTTATTGGCCCACTCCAGGATGGGCTGAAAGGGGATATCAGTCTCCTCTTAACCAAGAGCGTTCTTGATTTCATTATTATCATTATTTTATCCTCATCACACGGCAAGGGAGCGGTCTTCTCTGCATTTCCAGTCCTAATTATTCAAGGCACTATCACTGCTTTTGCTCAGATTTTAAAGCCTATTATGACAACTGCTGCTCTAGCTAATGTGTCACTCGTTGGTTCCATTCTTATCTTCTGTGTCGGCTTAAACATTATCTTTGACAAGCGCATCCGTGTAGCAAATATACTACCGGCCCTTGTCTTTGCTGCCATAGTCGCTTACTTTTAACTATCAAAAAGCACTCCGCGTGGAGTGCTTTTAGCTGTTTATGGGTTAACCAGTTGATTGGTTACTAAATTAAAGGAGATGTTTTTCCCGTTTGCTTGAAATGAGACGTTAGGACCAAAGGTCATCTGATCGATACTTATGTTATATTTAAGAGAAATAGCAATTAAACGATTTTGAGCAGTAGTCTTATCTAAACCATATTGCTTAGCAATTTGTGCCATTTTTGCATCATAATGATCAACTTCTTCCACCTCATCTTCTTGCTCAGCAACTTCTTCTTTAGCTGGCACATCAGCCTTCTCGTCAGCCACATCTGCTGGTTTTTCTTCCTCTTTTGGAATAGCTGGCGCCTCAGGTTTCTTATCAACATTGACAGCATTTCCTGATTTCAAGGTATAAAGAACTGGGTCATTGACGTTAACTAATCTCAAGTCAACACTTGGTTTACCATCTGTATAAACGATATGTTCGATACGCATGAGACGTGTCCGTGGGACTTGGTAGTGACGAGCAATATAATCTAATTTATCATCATCAGCTGTGCGATAGCTCTTTTCTTTAGAAAAATCTAATTCATCATAATCTAAAGGCAGTTTAATTGCATTTAATGCAACTCGTCTAGTAGATCCATCCTCAGCATAGATAACTAATTCTCTACCATCTCGAATAATATCATTAGTATGGTATGCCATTTTGGCTTGACTCATTTTTAACTGAATAATAATATCACGATAGTCCTCCTGTGAGCCAAAGAAGTCGCTTGTCAACTTAGTTGGAATATCATTTAGCTCCATTGTGTGGCTATGATTACCATGAGGAATAATAACTTTATCACCTGTAACTTTTAATTGATCAACAGAAAGGTTATTTTGCAAAGCAATATATTGTAATTTCTTAGCCAGTTCTTCCTTTGTATACGAAGAGTCAGTCACCTTGGAAATCTTGCTACCTTCTTTGTTAATAGCATCTTCTAATTCTTTAAGTTCTGAATCCTCTAATTCACTATAAGGGATGTAATGTTCATGACCTTCGTGCGATGCAGTTACCCCATCTTTATCATAACTTAAAATGGAGTCAATATTAAAATGGTAACCATCACTTGTATTGTATACCTTACCGTCCTTACCTTGTTTAGTTTTAACAATTGACCCATCTGTTAACACAATGGTTTTTGTTGCTGGTTTAGTATCAACGGGTTTCGGTACTGTAGGACGGCTTTCTTTGGGGGCATCAGTATAGGCTTGACCTGATAAATGCATATCAGCCAATTCAATTTCTAAAGCACTTAATTGAGATGTTGGAACGACATGCCAATGATCACCATGGGGAATAACATAACCTCGATCAATTTTCTTGGTCACTTGATTGGGATCAAAGAGTAAGCCGTCGTCTTCTTGATGGCGTTGATTTTTAGGTAAGGCATACAGTTGGTTCAGTAGGTCTTTGTAAGCAATTTTACCTTTAGGTATTACTTGTTTAGAACCAGGTTGTGGTTTTACTGACTGATTAGGAGGAGTAACTTCGACTGTCGGATGACTTGGTAGGAATTGACCTGGTATCATTGGTTGGTAAACAGGTCCATAGCTAGGTATGTTACCTGAATGATTTACAATTGGCTGCGCTACAGCTATCTGAGATCCTGTCTGGCCTTTTCCATGTTTACTGTCCCAAATTGCTTGTGCTGCATTGCGTTCGCTAGCAGATAAATCTGATTTAGGAATGTAATGGAAATGATTACCATGTGGTACTAAAAAGGCATCACCAGTATCCTCAATCACATCACCAGGGTTAAAGATATAACCATCATCAGTCGTGTAGCGCCCATCTTGCTTGGCTAATGAAATTGCTTGTTTTGAAGCGAATCCTTGTTTTAGGTCAGATTGATAACTAGAATGCTTCCGATTGGACTTGGCCTCTTCAGAACCCTTCTCAGCTTGTTTAGCAATTTGTTCCTTTGTTCTAATGTTCTTTTTCTTGCTACCTTCTTTCAAGTATAGATAGTACTTACCATCCACTTTGATAATGTACCCATCACTTACTTCATTAATAACATCACTTTTATTGAAGACATAATTCGGATCCTTCATAATCAACTCTTCACTGATGAGCGAATCATATGGAACTTTACCATTGTAATAATGATAATGGTCTCCATGTGAGGTGACATAGCCTTTATCAGTAATCTTGACAACAATTTGTTCAGCTGAAATGCCTTCTTCCTTATTGATATCATCTTGTGTCTTATTTGAGACAGCATGTGCTTTTGTATTTTTGTCTGATTTGCTACCAGTAACATAAGCAACAGCACTCTCATTTGAGTGTTTAGCTTGATATTGACCTAAAGCATATCCTGCTCCACCGAAAATAAGGGCTAAGCTAGCACCAGCACCTAATAATTTTTTGTGTTTCATTAATTCCTCCTACTTTCTATCTTTTGATAACCCACCCATAAACTTAACTGGTTAAGTTTATGGGTGACACTTGTCCTTGGTTTAAGTTAAATCAACTATTTCGTTAACCAGTTAAGTATAATACGGTTTTTTACACTTGTCAAGTTTATTCTAATAATATGAGACAACATTAAAAAGGCAGAGAAGCTGCCTTTTTAGGATTATCCAATTAAACTCTTAAAGAAATCAACGATTTGTTGCCAAATGCCTTTACCAGTTTCGACTGCCTTTGTGGTATCAAGATTAATTCCTTTGAAGGCATTGCCAGATTTAGCAACGATTGACTCTTTTAAAGAATTCAAGGTCTTAGTAAAATCACCACTTGTGATGATACCAGAATTAGACAAATTAAATGCAAAATTATTAATCATTGTGATTTGATCCTGCGAAATGACTTGGTCTAATTTATATTTTGCGATAGTATCAGTTACAATTTTTTCAACATCTTCTTTGGTTAATTGCGATCCACCTTTTGCCACTTGTGATTTGATATCTGTTAAGGCTACATTCAATTTGTCAGCATCATAGCCGTTTTTACCTTGGTTGTTAGCATTAATATCAGATAAGGCTTTCAATTCTTCTTGCGCCAGCTCTTTATTTTTTTGAGGTATCTGTGCCCCCTTTTCTTCTAGCGAGTAATAGATTCCCGCTAGAGCCGATTCACCTGTAACAGCTATAGGTGCAGCGATACTAATATCAGCATGCTCAATACCAAGTGTTACTGCTGCATTTCGGTACATATCTTGTGTCACTTTAGTGATCTTATCAGGTGTCACAATCTCAACCGTCAACACTTCTTTGGCACCCAATTTCTTAATCTTTACAGAAGAGTAGAGTTGGATACCTGGATCATCAGCAACATTCATTATCTTAGCATAAGCCGATGTGGTCAGTGTTTTGATTTGAGTATCATTAGCAGCATTATAGCCTAACAGATTTAAGGTGGTTTGTCTTTGGGCGTCATCTAATGAATAGCCAAGCACATAATCAGGCTGAACATACCCTTCATTAATAACCTTTTGAACATCACTAGTAGCAGCAGAGGCTGGCGTAGCAATGATTGCTGAGGCAAAAGCAAGACCTAGTCCTGCAAGCATAAATTTTTTTCTTATTGTCATTAGTTGTCTCCTTTGGAGTATTTCCCTATTTTTCAAAATCTCATGTGTCTATTATAACATCTTCGCATTTAGAAGACGATTAAAAACTTGAAACTAATAGAAGACAAATGACACCGACACCACAATCCTACGAGTCTGGGACAACTATTCTCAAACTCTCTTTTTTATAGATTTATGTATGTAAGACAGTGGTTGAGTGGGCGGGACGACAAAATTAAATTTCTACGAAATTACTAATTTTTGTCACACTCTCATTCATGTAATTCCAAAGGTAGACCATCAGGATCAAAGAAAAAAGTCATTTTTTTGCCCGTATAGTCATCAAACCGTAAAGGCTCGACTGGAATTGCTAACGCCTTTAGTTCATCAATATAGGACTCAATATCCTCAACATAAAAAGCAAGGTGTCTTAAGCCACAGGCTTCACGGTCAAATTCTGGACGCCCAACCCGTTTTGGTGGCGCCGTGAATTGAGGATCAGTTGTAGAGTTCCCAAAAATTTCAAGTTCAATCTCACCACATTTTAAGTCTAATTTATAATCATGACGCTCAGGGCGATGATTTTCTCTAATTATCTCAAAGCCCAGCTTATTAACATAAAAGTCTTTTGATTTGTCATAATCAGAAACAATAATGGCTACATGATGAATAGCTGTTAATTTCATTTGTCTTCCTTTCTAGCAAAAAACAGGATTGCTCCTGTTTTTTATTCTATAGCAACTTGATTGTAAGATTTACTAAAGTAATTGAGGATTTTTTCAGGTGCCCCCTTATAAGACATTTCTTCTTTTAGAAGACCCTTAACAACAATTCTTTCAGTTGCTTCTGCATCTGTACATGTAATTAAAGTAATATCCTTTACTCCTGGAGTATCATTTAGAACATCAACACGATCAGGTGTCACTCGATTTACTGAATTAATATCGTAACGGTAAATCTTTTCCTTATCTGTGACATAGATTGGCATTCCAATTTTGGCATTTTCTAAAGGCGAAAATAACATTTTTGAGGAACCAACCATACCAAAGATGTGATGACTAGCTAATGAGTAGTTATTGTCACCACCCATAACTTGACCCTCTTTCATTGTCCCTGCGCCATAAAGCAATTCAACATTGCCAAGACCTTTAAATATCGGTAGGTTAATACTAACATCTGGTATGGCAATACCACCAATTACTGGAAGCTTTTGTGCTGCCATCTGAGCTTCTACAACTGTTTGTGTATCTACAGCTTTAACGCCTGCAAAGTCAAAACTTGTTTTAGCTGTTTTATTTTTCTCAATGGTCTTTTTGCTAACACGACTGACTTGATATTTGTTAGAATTCCAAGCAATCATAGTATTGCGAATTGATTTATTAAAGAGCAATCCCAGTCCTACAACTAATAAAATGAGAGATAAAATTATCCGAATTTTATTACCAAGACTTGCTTTCTTTTTTGGGGCCATTTTTAATCCTCACTTGCTACTTGTTCACTTGAATCAGTGGTTAGTTGAGAGCTTACATTTGCGTCACTAGCTTCAGCAATTTCCTCTTCTGCTTCTGGTTCAACTAAAGCAAAGGTAACAATTTTAGCATCCTGATCTAATCTCATGACTCTAACACCAAGTGTTGCTCGACTAGTTTGAGAAACATTTGCAATTGATGTTCGGATAATAACACCTTTATTAGTGATAACCATCATGTCCTCATCACCAGATACTGTTGTTAAACCTGCTAGTGGGCCATTCTTAGCGGTGATATTAGCTGTCTTGATACCTTTACCACCACGACCCTTAGTTGGATACTCAGAGGCTGCTGTACGTTTACCATAACCATTTTCAGTAATGATTAGGACTTCTTGGTCATCAGTGATACGTGATGCTCCGACAACCATGTCTTCGTCACGGAGTTTAACCCCACGGACACCAGTTGCTGAACGTCCCATGTTACGGATAGATGATTCATTGAAGCGTACAGAGTAGCCTGAACGGGTACCAATGATAATGTCTTCAGTGCCATCTGTTAATAGGACATTGATTAACTCATCGTCTTCTTTCAAGTTCAGAGCTCTCAAGCCATTTTGACGAATGTTATTAAATTCTGAAGCACTTGTCCGTTTTACCACTCCGCCTTTAGTTGTGAAGAAGAAATACTTATCTGCTGCTTCAACTTTACGAGCATTGATAATGGTTTGAATGGTTTCCCCTTCGTCAAGCTTCAAGAGGTTGACAATTGGTAGTCCCTTAGCAGTTCTTCCATATTCAGGGATTTCATATGCTTTCAATCGATAAACACGTCCCTTATTGGTAAAGAAGAGCAAAGTATCATGAGTACTTGTTGACACTAATTCACGAACGAAGTCGTCATCGTTAACACCGGTACCTTGTACACCTCGGCCACCACGTTTTTGGGCTCTAAATTCATCTTGAGCTAAGCGTTTGATATAACCGTTGTTAGATAATGTAATCAGTACATCTTCTTCTTCAATCAGATCTTCATCCTCTAAAGAAAGAACCTCACCTACCATTAATTCCGTACGACGAGCATCTGCATACTTGCGCTTAATCTCATCCATTTCTTCAATAATGATAGCTTTGACACGTTCTGGCTTAGCCAATATATCCGCCAAATCAGCAATTAAGGCAATTAAAGCATCGTATTCAGATTGAATCTTATCACGTTCCAAACCAGTTAAACGGCGAAGACGCATATCTAAGATAGCCTGACTTTGACGTTCAGAAAGCTCAAAACGTTGCATTAACTCGGCTTGGGCAATAACATCAGTCTTACTATTACGGATAATGGCAATAACTTCATCCAAGTGATCTAATGCAATAAGTAAACCTTCTAAGATATGAGCACGCGCTTCGGCTTTATCTTTATCAAATTGTGTACGACGTGTAATAACTTCCTTTTGGTGGCTGATATAATTGTCGATGATTTGACGAAGCGATAAAATCTTCGGAACACCGTTTTCAATAGCAAGCATATTGAAACTAAAATTAGTTTGTAAACTTGTTAATTTGAAAAGATTATTTAAAATGACATTAGCTGACGCATCTCGACGTACTTCAATGACAAAACGAACGCCCTCACGACTAGATTCATCGCGTACTGCTGTGATTCCTTCAATTCGTTTTTCTTGTGCCAAACGGACAATATGCTCATGAACTTTTGTTTTATTTACAGTATATGGAAATTCTGTTACTACAATACGTTCACGACCAGTTTTAGTCGTTTCAATTTCTGTTCGTGATCGCAACACAATTGAACCACGTCCAGTATCATAAGCTCTATGAATACCAGAACGCCCCATAACCAATGCGCCAGTTGGGAAATCTGGTCCAGGAATGACTTCCATCAAGTCTCGTGTTGTCGCTTCTGGTTTTTCCATTACCAATTTAACAGCATCAATCGATTCGCCTAAATTATGTGGCGGAATATTAGTTGCCATCCCAACGGCAATACCAGTTGCTCCATTAACCAATAAGTTTGGAAAACGCGCTGGTAAAACAAGTGGTTCTCTTTCACTGCCATCGTAGTTTTCTTGGAAATCAACTGTGTTTTTATTGATATCACGGAGCATTTCTAGAGCAATTTTACTCATTCTTGCTTCGGTATAACGCTGTGCAGCGGCACCATCACCATCCATTGAACCAAAGTTTCCGTGCCCGTCAACAAGCATATGACGGTATGACCACCACTGTGCCATCCTAACCATAGCTTCATAAATAGACGAATCTCCGTGTGGGTGGTATTTCCCCATAACATCCCCGGTAATACGGGCAGACTTCTTATGAGCTTTATCAGGTGTTACACCCAATTCATTCATCCCATATAAAATACGACGATGAACTGGTTTTAACCCATCACGTACATCTGGTAAGGCTCTGGCTACGATAACACTCATTGCATAGTCAATGAATGATGTCTTCATTTCCTTTGTCAGATTAACGTCAATTAAATTTTTATCTTGCATCTAAGGAATGCTCCTTTTCTAGTCCATACTCTATTTAATTATACCATAAATACAAGATTTTTGTGCTTTGGGAGCGCTATCAGAAAACTATTTTCATTTTTTTCGTGAATTTAGTGACAAACTTTTTTCAAAATGCTAAAATTGAATTGTATGGGGCTTCCCTCTAAAAAAATTAAGGAGATGTTTAGAAATGACTTTAACTAAACAACACAAAAAAGTTATCTTGGTCGGTGATGGTGCCGTTGGTTCATCTTATGCCTTTGCATTAGTTACTCAAAATATCGCTCAAGAACTTGGTATCATAGATATTTTTAAAGAAAAAACGCAAGGGGATGCTGAAGACCTAAGTCACGCACTTGCTTTTACTTCACCAAAAAAGATCTACTCCGCCGATTATTCAGACTGTCATGATGCTGATCTAGTTGTATTGACAGCTGGTGCTCCACAAAAACCAGGGGAAACTCGTCTTGACTTAGTTGAAAAGAACTTACGTATTAACAAAGAAGTTGTTACGGCAATTGTCAATTCCGGTTTTAATGGTATTTTCTTAGTTGCGGCTAACCCAGTTGATGTCTTAACTTATTCAACATGGAAGTTCTCAGGATTCCCTAAAGAACGTGTTATTGGTTCAGGTACATCTCTTGACTCAGCTCGTTTCCGTCAAGCACTTTCAGATAAAATCGGTGTTGATGCCCGTTCCGTTCACGCTTATATCATGGGTGAGCACGGTGACTCAGAATTTGCGGTTTGGTCACATGCTAACGTTGCTGGTGTTAAATTAGAGCAATGGTTACAAGATAATCGTGATATTGACGAAGCTGGTCTTATTGATATTTTTGTATCTGTACGTGACGCTGCTTACTCAATCATCAACAAAAAAGGTGCAACTTTCTACGGTATTGCTGTAGCTCTTGCACGTATTACAAAAGCTATTCTTGATGATGAAAATGCTGTACTTCCACTTTCAGTTTTCCAAGAAGGTCAATATGAAGGCGTAACAGATTGTTACATTGGTCAACCAGCTATCATTGGTGCTTACGGAATTGTACGTCCAGTAAACATCCCATTGAACGATGCTGAATTACAAAAAATGCAAGCTTCTGCTAAACAATTAAAAGAAATTATTGATGAAGCTTTCAAAAAAGAAGAATTTGCGGCAGCAGCTAAAAACTAATCTTAACCATAAAAGACGACTTATCAGTGTCGTCTTTTTCTGTCAATTTATAACAATAAGAAAAGGTCCCTATGGACCTTTTCTTATCTCTTGATATACCGTAGCATGGCAATGCCATCAGTAATTGTTGATTCTATCAGTTGTAACTTGTGTTCTTGGTCATTTCCTTTGAATAAAGGTCGACCTTGTCCAAGGATTGTTGGGATGATGCCAATAATGTACTGATCTATCATATCGTTATCGATCATCAATTGGACCAAATCTGCTCCACCGAACAACCAAATCGGCCCACCTTCTTCTGCTTTAAGGGCTTTGATATCATCTAACACCGTTGAGGTAAAGTGAAGATTTGGTCTGTCCGAAAGTCTGTCCTGATGGGTTGCCACGTAAAATTGTTTCTGTTCATGGCCATCAATCATTTCTAGTGGACAGTCATCATAGGCTTTGCGCCCCATGATAATCGTGTCACATGAGGCAAAGAAGTCTGGGTTATCAAACTGTAATGGGGTATCAAATTGGTCAGTCCCATGCCCATCTATCCAGTCATAAGTACCATCTTCTTTAGCAATAAAACCATCTAAGCTCATGGCGATATTTAAGACTAACTGCCTCATCTAATCCTCTTTTCTAATAGTTTTTACTTAGCTGATAGAGCAGCCATTGTAATGTAGTTATATGGTTTGTTAAAGTGTGGAAGGAAGAAAATATCCATCAAAGCAAGCTTTTCAATCGTTACTTTTTCTTGAATAGCTAGTGAGAACATATGAATTCCCATTGAAATATCTTCTTTTGAAACCATTTGACAACCTAAGATAACACGGCTATCTTTATCATAGACAATTTTAATTTCAACGACATGGTTGCCGTGTTTGATAAACTCAGGTTTTTGGAGATCGTTAAAGCCAGTCTCTAACGCATTAAATCCAGCTTCTTTTGCTTTTGCAAGGGTTAAACCTGTTGAAACCATATTTAGACCATAGATTGAAATACCGTTTGACCCTTGAACTCCAACTCCTTCAAGTTCATGTCCACAAGCATTATGTGCTGCAACAATACCTGTACGAACAGCATTTGATGCTAATGCGATGTAGTTAACATCTTGGCGGGCGTTGTCGTAAATCGTTGCACAATCACCGATAGCATAAACACCTTTCATACTTGTTTCTTGTTTTTTATCTACAATCCATGCACCATTTGGTAATGTATCAAGTTTCCCTTGACCAAGTCCAGTATTCGGTTTGAAACCAACTGCCATGATAACCATATCAACGTCAAAGCTAGCTTTATCTGTCACGATACGTTCAACTTTGCCATCACCCTCTACAGCTTGCAAGGTATGGCCAAAGGCTAGTTGAATACCATGGTCCTCTAGGTTTTTACTCATAAGGTCTGTGAATTCACGATCGTAATAACCACCCATACATGTTTCAGCAATGTCAACAAGGACAACTTCTTTGCCTTTGCGTTGGAATGCTTCTGCTAATTCTACACCAATATAACCAGCACCAACAACTGCAATTTTATCAAGGCCAGGTTTGGCTAATTTTTCAATAACGTCAGCTGAATTTTGATACAACTTAACAAATTGTAGATTTTCTAAAGTCGCTTTGAATTCAAGTGACTCTTTATCTAATTCAACTCCCTTGATTGGAGGAATAATTGGTTGTGAACCTGTTGCTAAGATAAGTTTATCATATGTTTCGTGATGCTCTTTTCCATCAACTAAAGCTGTTACAACTTTTTGGTCGAAATCAATGTTTAAAACTGGTGATTCCATATAAACCTTGGCACCTAAAGACTCTAATTCTTCTTTGTCAGAATAAAATAGTCCTTCTGGTCCATCAATTTGTTCACCAATCCATAATGCCATTCCACAACCTAGAAAAGAAATATTAGAATTTTGATCGAATGTGACAATTTCATTGTCAGATCCGTAATTATTTAACATTGTTTTAATGGAAGCTGTTCCTGCGTGGTTAGTTCCTACGACGACGATTTTTGCCATATATATTGTTCCTCTTTTCACAATTTTTAGTTAGGCCTTCATTATAGCATAGGAAAAATGGACTACAAAAGAATATGCTCACCATTTCACAAAATCATAAGTTCCCAAAATGTCCTAAACTAGGCGATTTTTCGTGTTTAAGTGAAAAAGAACACAAAATAAACCGCTAATGTTTGTGAATTCACAAACACTAAACGAATTTAATTTATCTTTTGTTCAGAATTTTCAATTATATTTTTTTATCAAAAAAACTGACTCGTTTTTTAGAACTGGTCAGTTTTCTTATTAATGGTTTAAACTAATGACATGAGTTCAATGAGATAAAGATTAAATTTAACTTCTCTAGAATAGTAGATATTTCCACCATTTTTATATAATCTGCCACCAGAAACAAGGGCTAGGGGGTGATAATAGAAATAAGTTTCACCACTTGTATTACCTAAACTTGGAGCAACTACTGTTCTTGAATAGCCTTTTGCTAAGGAAATCGTATTTTCTCCACCGTGTTGAGCAACATAATCAATATAGGATGTTCCAAAATTGTAGGCTTGAACTGCAGTCCATGAATCAACCTGTGCTTTCTTGGCTAAGTCTAGATTATGTGATAAGAGCTTAACACCATGGCTAATACTTGTTTGACTATCTGTAATTGAATTGGTTGTACCAGTACTACTTTCACTGGCTTGCATGACATCTGCTTCACCGCCCTTTGTTTCAGTGTAAATCATAGCTAGGACGAGATTAACATTTGCGTTGGTATTATTCTCAGCTAGTGTTTTCTTAACGAGATCTTTGTATTGCAAAACATTGTGAACGTTCTTATAGGTAATGGACACTTGAAAGATACAAAAAATGAAAACAACCAGAAAAATAACACGTTTGAAAAATTTCAACATTTATTTATTCTTGATATCCTCTATATTTTTAATCAAGATTGAATAAGTTCCGTCATCATTCATAATGAATTCAACTGAATCAGCATCTTGATAAACTGTATTTGGTACAATCAGCTCAATCCCATTTGAAAGTGATAGTTTTTGACTTTCAAATTTCTTAATCTGTCTAGAGTGGTCGATGTCACTTACTTGAATTGGTTCTGGAATACTTTCTTTAACCTGATCAACAAAAGTTAAGCGTGCAGTCAAATTATTATCGAAAAGCTGATCTGCCAGTTTTTCAGGGGATAATTCGGCCTCTTCTTCTAGATTTTTATAAATAGCTGATTTGACTTTCGATTGAAAAGCAAAATCATCCTGATTAAAGTTTTCAGCAATCTTTTGTGCAGTCTGTTCTAGGGTTTTGATTGATTTTTTTACAGATTGCTTAGGTTTCACTTTCAATAAATTTTCAGAAAAATAATTCTCAAAAGAGCCATTATGTTTCACTCTTTTTTCAATCAAATAGTAAGAATTAGCCTGTAAGTTAATCACTAATGCTTCATCTGGTGCTTGTGTAGCAGATGGGAGATTATTTTGAGTGATACTAAATGGGTTCTCCTGACTCTCAGCCATATGAGCAAAACTTTCTTTCAATGCAATTCGTAAGAATGCAAAGTAAGGTTGACCTTCTTTATCAAATTGAAGAAAGACCAGATCATTCGTTTTCTGGTCTTCTGAAATAACAAACTCTTCTTTCCAAAGCGTAGCCACTTGCTGACTTGAACTAATAAAATCATCTGTAATTAGCTCTCTAAAAACATTATCGGCTTCAAAATGACCACGTTTGGCATCATCTGAAAAGACTTTAGCTAATTTCTTTCTGAAATACTCATCAATCCGTGGCGTAATATTAACGAGACCATCTGATAAAAACAGTTCCGTATCATTAGGTGAGAATTGATGAATAACAATTTTTTTAATATATATATCTAACATGTTTTATAAGTTTTCATATAAAGGGAAGGCATCCGTAATGGAACGAACATCTTGACGAACCTGATTTAAAACTTCTTGCTTATCGTGGTTTACAAGCGCAGTAATGATTAATTGGGCAATTTCTTTACTTGCTGTCACATCCATCCCACGACTGGTAATAGCTGCGCAGCCAATTCTAATCCCTGAAGTCTTAAATGGTGACAAAGTTTCATATGGAATTGAATTCTTATTGAGGGTGATATTAACGTCATCAAGAAGATTTTGAGCCAATTTACCATTAGCAATGACCTTTGTCACGTCTACTAAGAAGACATGGTTATCAGTTCCACCCGAAATCACACGAAAACGTTCATCTGCTTCAAAGACTGATGCCATTGCTGCCGTATTATCAATGATAGCTTGAGCATAGTCTTTAAAGGCTGGATCAAGAGCTTCTTTGAACGAGACAGCTTTTGCAGCAATGACGTGCTCAAGTGGACCACCTTGCATACCAGGGAAGACCGCAGAGTTAATTCTTTTAGCAATCGCTTCATCGTTGGTAAGAATCAGTCCACCACGGGGACCTCTCAGAGTTTTATGAGTTGTAGAGGTTGTAATGTCTGCATATGGTACTGGACTTGGGTGAAGGCCTGCGGCAACTAATCCCGCAATATGAGCCATATCAACCATTAAATAGGCTCCGACTTGGTCGGCAATTTGACGGAATTTCGCAAAATCAATTGTACGTGAATAGGCTGAAGCACCTGCGACAATTAGTTTAGGATTAACTTCTTTTGCTTGCTGTAAAATAGCTTCATAATCAAGCATTTCAGTGTCTTTATCAACATTGTATCCTACAAAATTATATGTTTTACCAGAGAAATTTACAGGGGAACCATGTGTTAAATGACCGCCAGCAGCTAAATCCATTCCAAGGACGGTGTCCCCAGCCTCGATTAAAGCCGTATAGGCAGCAGCATTTGCCTGACTACCTGAATGAGTTTGGACATTAGCAAATTTTGCTCCAAATAATTCTTTAGCACGTTCAATGGCTAAATTTTCAACAACATCGACATGTTCTGTTCCACCATAATAACGATTGCCTGGGTAGCCCTCCGCATACTTGTTTGTCAGAACAGAGCCCTGAGCCTTCATAACAGCTTTTGAAACAACATTTTCAGAGGCAATTAATTCAATATTATGTTCTTGTCTTTCTTCTTCAGCATGAATAGCATCCCAAAGTTCTTTATCATATTCTTGGTAGTTTTCTTTATCAAAAATCATTTGTTTTTACCTCAATTCTTTCAAAAAGCGTTTTTGTAATTTATCAGATTTATAACCCAGATGCTCATAAAAAGCATGCGCTTCTGTACGGCTTTCTCCTGAGTTCAAACGAATATAATTAACCTTGTTATTTTTAGCAATTTCTTCAACTGCACTTATTAATTGGCGCCCTATGCCTTGACCTTGGTAGTCTGGTAAGACAGCAAGTCCAAGAATATTATAAACCGTAGGGGCATAGGTGGTTTGATAGAGCTGAATGTGACAATAGCCCACTAGCAAGTTCGATAGATCATCAGTGTATCCAATTAGGATATGATCAGCATTCTCTAAAACAGACTTCAGTCGTTTTTGGCAATCCTCTAAAGAAAAAGAATACCCTAAAGATTTATTATTAATTTCTTGCAACTGTATAGCATCAGTTAGACTGAACTTTCTAATCATAAGTCACCTCAAAATTCTAATTCTGGAACCTTAGCTAGTAATTCTTCTTTGGTTATTGCCCCTTGGCGGAGGATTTTAACGGTATCACCTGAAAGATCAATAATTGTCGAGTCTTGACCTGTCAAAGCAGCATCATCAGCATAGCCAGAAACTTGGTCATTAAAAGCTTTTATAATTGCTTCAAAGGTTTTTCCACTCTCATCACCTGAAATATTGGCAGAAGGACCAATCAATGGACCTGTTTCTCTAATAATTTGACTAGTGACAGAATGCTTTGGCATTCGAAATCCTATAGTCCTTTTGCCAGAATTAATCCAGGTCGGAACCTTATCGTTAGCCTTTAATATAATGGTTAAAGGCCCAGGTAAAAAGGTTTCAACGAGCTTTTTTAAATAGTCTGGCTGATCTTTTGAAAAGGTTAGGATATCTTGATAAGAGGCAACATTTAAATTCATTGCCTTATCTCTGGTTCTCTGCTTTAAATGGTAGACATAGTCCACTGCTGCTTCATCCATAGCTTTGGCAAATAGGCCATAAACTGTTTCAGTTGGTAAAACGACTGCTTGCCCAGCTTCAATTACCTCTGTCAGGTCTTTCATGATCGATCACTACCATCCTATCTTTACCAAAATAATCTTGTAAAAGTCTGACTCTATAGTCAGGTAACATCACTTTTGCTAATTTCATTAAGTCTTGACCCTGTTTGTAGCCAATTTCGAAATAGAGACTAGCATTTTCAGCCATGTAATCTTTTGCTTGTTTCAAAATAGCTCTGTAAATCGCAAAGCCATTTTCTTCAGCAAACAAAGCAAGATGTGGCTCAGAGTACCAGACATTCAATCCAACCTCCTCCTTATCCTCGACGGCAATGTAAGGTGGGTTAGATACAATGATATCATATTTCCCAAAAATTTCACGAAAGAGATCCGAATGTAGGAAATTAATTTCTAAACTGAGCTGTTTAGCATTTTCCTGCGCAAGGCTTAAGGCATCAAGAGAGATATCAGCTGCATCAACCTGCCAGTTAGGCCGCTCTTTTTTTAGGCTCAGAGCAATCGCTCCGCTACCCGTACCGATGTCAAGGACACGAAGAGGTTCATTCCCGTGCTCCTTTAGAATGAGTGAAACCAGTTCCTCCGTCTCAGGCCTAGGAATGAGAACCCGTTCGTCAACTGTCAGAATCAAATCCCGAAAATAGGCTTTACCTGTGATATATTGAGGTGACCGGTGGTCCTTTAATTGCCTCATAATATCTTGAAAAAGTAACTGATCCTCTATAGAAACTTCCTTATTTTGATGAAGAAGGAAATCTAAAGAAGACCAGTTTTTTAGTTCTCTAAAGACATAACTGATATTTCCTGGATCTTCACCGACCACTGTCAATTCCGTTTGGTAGTGGGCAATGGTTTGTGCATAATTCATTAGTTATTGAGTTCTTCTAATTTTTGTGTTTGGTCATAAAGAACCAAAGCATCAACAACTTCATCCATTTTTCCAGATAAAATCGTATCTAATTTTTGAAGCGTCAGACCAATTCGGTGGTCTGTCACACGATTTTGTGGGAAATTATAGGTACGAATACGCTCTGAACGATCTCCAGTACCAACTGTTGATTTCCGTTCCGCATCTTGCTCATCTTGAGCAATTTGAGCAAAATGGTCTGCAACACGCGCACGAATAATTTTCATTGCCTTGTCTCTATTTTTTTGTTGCGTTCTTTCTTCTTGCATTTCAACTTTAATATTAGTTGGAATGTGAACCATACGAACGGCTGTTGCTACTTTATTGACGTTCTGTCCACCGGCTCCTGAGGCATGGTAGATATCGACACGTAAATCTTTTGGATCAATCTCATAATCAACTTCTTCCACTTCAGGCATCACTAAAACTGTGGCCGTTGACGTATGAACACGCCCTTGACTTTCTGTCACTGGTACACGTTGAACACGGTGGGCACCAGATTCATATTTCAATTTTGAGTAAACCGATTGTCCAGAAACCATGGCAACAACTTCTTTAATGCCGCCAACACCATTATAAGTAGCTTCCATGACTTCAAAGCGCCAGTTTTGGCTTTCTGCAAACTTTTGATACATAGTTAATAAATCACCAGCAAATAAAGCAGCTTCATCACCACCTGCTGCACCACGGATTTCTAAGATAATGTTTTTATCATCATTTGGATCTTTTGGCAGAAGTAATATTTTTAATTCTTCTTCATAAGTTTCCTTAGCTGCTTTTGATTCTTTCAGTTCTTCTTTTGCCATCTCTTCGATGTCTGCATCACCACCTGAATCTTTAATCATTTCTTCCGCATCAGCGATTGCTTGGATAACATCTTTATATTTACGATAGACATCAACTGTTTCACGTGTACTTGCTTCTTCTTTTGATAATTCCATGAATCGTTTGGTATCTGAAACAACTGCTGGGTCACTTAATAATTCGCCTAGCTCTTCATAACGATCTTCGACAGCCTGTAACTGATCATATATGTTCATACTTGTGGGTGTCTCCTCTACTTTTCTTTCTTACTTTTCACCTAACATCGGGGGATGAAAATAATGCTTACGACAAACAGGGATATAGGTTTCATTACCCCCAATTTGAATCTGCTCACCAGCATAAACTGGAATACCATCTTTTGTCCGAAGGACCATAGTGGCTTTTTTACTACAGTACTGACAAATTGTTTTAATTTCCTCAATTTTATCTGCTAGTAATAACAAATATTTAGAGCCTTCAAATAGCTCATTTTGGAAGTCATTCTTTAAGCCAAAAGCCATAACAGGAACATCAAGTTCATCAACTACTCTTGCTAAATCATAGACATTAGATTTGGATAAAAACTGACTTTCATCAATGAGGATACAATATGGTTTTTTCTCAAAACTCTTAATATAAGTAAAGATATCCATTTGGTCATTGATCGGAATAGCTTCGCGCTTCATCCCAATGCGACTAGATACAACTCCGAAACCATCTCTAGTATCTAAAGCACTGGTCATGATAACGACTGGTTTGCCTTGCTCCTCGTAATTGTGTGCCACTTTCAAGATTTCAATTGTCTTGCCAGAATTCATTGTCCCATATTTATAATATAACTGAGCCATTTTCCTATAATCTTTCTAAAATTTCCCGATCAGTTTCACGCTATTGTTTTGGCCTGACTGACTCACTCACTCTATCCAATCTTCCTATCAGCAGTTCCCTAATTCTTTCAAAACACATTAGATCAACCTTAACAGCTCCCCAACTTCACTCATTAAAGTAAAGAAAGTTAGTTAACCTAATTGGGGCTAAACTGTTCAGTAGCAACCATTTACTCACTTGTAAAGGCCTACCAAAATTAGACAAAATTCTTTTACAATTATACCATATTTTCAGACAATTTGCTCTGCCTTTTCGACTTTCTTATGATAATTTCAATTGGGAAAACAGCCTAAAAAAGATTAGCCTGCCTTTTTCTAGACTGTAAAATAAATTCACCTGTTAACTATGCTGTAAGTTTTTAAAGCAGCAACACTAGTTTTCTTACATTAATAATTCTGTCAACGATTCCACATCTCATAATTATGCTATAGCAAAAAGACTTAGTCCTATACTATACAGAACTAAGTCTTTTATTTTTTATACCTTACTTTATTTTTTGAACAAAGCAGTTTTGGGGTTAATACTCTGGGTTATATTTATAGTATAACCATTTCCCAATTTGTAAAACGATGCAGTAAGCTATTACAATTAGAATCCACCAAAGCAGGAATCTTGCTTCGACATGATTCAAGCTAATCATATCGCCTAGTCGTGTACTAATCAAAATACCTCCGACCACAAATGCACCGATTGTAGATAAGAAAATTGGCATTGCGGCACGGCTTTTTACAAACGGTAATTTCCGCGTTCTTAAAATATGAAACGCTAAGGCTTGTGTTGCCAAGGATTCTATGAACCAACCAGATTGGAACAATGGTGATTGATGAAGACCATGATAGCCCATTACAAACCATAGTATCGCATAAGTTGTGATATCAAAAATAGATGATAATGGCCCAAGTGTAAAAGCAAATTTTGCTAATCCACTTGTTCCCCATTGGACAGGTTGAGCAATTTCTTCTTCATCGACATGATCCCAAGGTGTTGTTAATTGAGAAATATCATAAATTAAATTAAGGGTTAGCAGTTGAGTGGAGAGCATTGGTAAAAATGGTAAAAATGCTGAAGCTACTAAAACTGAAAAGACATTACCAAAATTTGATGACAGGGTGATTCGCAGATACTTCATCATATTAGAAAAGACTTTTCTACCTTCGATCACACCCGTTTCTAATACCTGAAGCGATTTTTCTAATAGGATAATCGTACTAGCATCTTTAGTAATATCAGCAGCCGTATCTACAGATATGCCAACATCTGCTGCCCTCAAAGCTGGAGCATCATTGATCCCGTCTCCCATAAAACCAACAGTATTTACAGTACGTAAAATTTCAATAATTCGTGACTTTTGAAGGGGTGATAATTTGGCAAAAAGATGTGCTTCCATTGCCGCATCAAATAAGGTTTGGTCATCCATTTGATCGATATCTGTACCTAAATAGTATTTATCGACAGGAATACCAACATCATCACAAACTTTTTTGGCGACAATTGCATTGTCTCCAGTTAATACTTTTACGGCAACACCATGCCCATGTAAGCCAGTAATAGCTGATTTGGCACTTTTCTTAGCTGGATCTAAAAATCCAAGAAAACCAATCAGTGTCATCTCTTGTTCACTATTTTCATCAAAGTTTTCTAATTCTTCTTCTGTCAATAATCGTTGAGCAACGGTAAGCACGCGCATCCCATCTAAGTTCATTTCCTTATTAACGAGTCGGAAAGCTTCTCTTTTTTCTGGCGTAATTGGGATGTCAACACCATCAACTCTCATATGCGTGCAGATAGATTCCATTTCTTCTACTGCACCTTTAGTGACCATAAGTATTTTATCATCTTCTCGTACAACAACAGATAAGCGACGACGTGAAAAATCAAATGGGATTTCGTCGACTTTTTCCATCCGAGAATAATTAAACTCGCGAGGGTGTTTATTGAAATATTGGATGATAGCAATATCCATCAAATTTTTCCAACCTGTTTGGAAATATGAGTTGATAAAGGCCGCATGTAGGACATGACGTTTCTTTTCTCCCAACGGCCCTACATACGACATCATCACAACCCGGTCTTCGGTAATTGTCCCAGTTTTGTCTGTACAAAGGATATTCATCGATCCTAAGTTCTGGATAGCCGATAATTGCTTAACGATAACTTTCTTTTTGGAAAGTGCAACGGCACCTTTAGCTAGATTGGTATTAACAACCATTGGTAACATTTCCGGAGTTAATCCAACTGCGACAGCTATTGCAAAGAAAAAGGCACTCAGTGCTGAATCTTTAGTCATCCAATTAATGACAAAAACGATAGGAAATAAAATGAGAACGATGGTCATCAAGAGTCGCGAAATACGATTCAAGCCTTTGTCAAAAGAAGATTGGACGCGAGCTGAGCTAGATGACTTAACAGCTATATCCCCAAACATCGTTTGACTACCAGTTTTAACAATCAGGATTTCACCCGTCCCAGAAAGGACATCTGTCCCCATAAATAGAATATTTGGCGCATCAATAGAAGACATAGTTGACCAATCAAGATCCTCATCTGCATCTAAATCAGCGACAAGTCTTTTTTCAACGGGATAGGATTCTCCTGTCAAGCTAGACTGATTAATAAATAAATCCTTTGAATGAAGCAAGATAGCATCTGCTGGGATCATATCGCCCGTATGGAGACGAATAATATCACCTGGTACCACTTCATCCATGGGAACTTCTCGAAACTCACCGTCACGTCTTACGTTTGTTGTATTTTCAATCATTTCCCGAAGCGCATTTGAAGCTTTTTCACTTTTATACTCTTGGACAAAGGAAACACTTGCTGATAGAACTATCATCACACACATATAGATAGCTGGTTCAATTTCGCCAGTTAGTACCGATACAATAACCAAAAATGCTAAGACTAAGGAAAAGGGATTTCGAAAGGCATGCCAAAGGATGATGTACCAAGGTGTCAATTTTTGTGAAGCAATAACATTTAATCCATAAGCTTCAAGTCGTTCTTGCGCATCATTACTAGATAAACCAGTAAAATTAGTGCCAAGTTTAGTGAATAACTCTTCTTGACTGAGTTGCGCAAGTAATGTAAGGTTATCATTTTTTTTAAGATTTAGTTTCTTTGCCATGATTACCTCTCCTTTTCAATTTTTGGTTTTCCTAAGTTTATCAGTATCTCTGAACCTTAGAACTTAATAGTTTTGCAAAAGGAGCACATCAAAAACATTTTACCTTTAAAATGGCTTTGATTTGCTATATTATACAACTAGTTATTAAAGAAAAATTGTGACCATTGACATCACCTAAAAGACTTTGCTTGAGACTTTAAATGAAAATTATCAAAAAATTTCTTTAACTCACTAATTCTAACACATATTATTTTCTTTGGCGATAACAAATCATCTTTTTTATAGTATAAAAACGCTTTTATTTTCACTCTAAATTTCTAATAAAAAATATAGGCTTTTTGGGATGAAAGGTGGTAGAATATAGAATAGAAAGAAGGAGACAATTATGCCGTTTGTAACAATTGATTTATTTGAGGGGCGTACTCAAGAACAAAAAATAGAACTAGCTCGAGAAGTCACTGAAGTTGTTTCTCGTATTGCCAATGCCCCTAAAGAAAATATCCATGTCATGATTAATGATATGCCAGAAGGAACATATTTCCCTGCTGGAGAAATGAAACTAAAAAATTAATCTAAAGGGGCAACTTAGCCCCTTTTGTACATGGTTACACTACGGTTTAGAAAGGATATCAAATGTTTGCAAAAGAAAAATTAAGACTGATGGGTACCATCATTGATATTGAAATTAATTCTGCTAAAGCAGAGCAACAGATAGCGACAGTCTGTAACTTATTTGACATCTATAAAAACCGTTTTAGTGCTAACGATGACGACTCAGAGTTAATGGCTATTAATCATGCTGCAGGTAAACATGCTATATCTGTTCATCCTGATTTGTTTGAACTCATTGCTATTGGTAAAGAACAAAGTTTTGGACTAGCTAATAATTTAAATATTGCAATTGGACCTCTCGTTCAGACCTGGCGTATTGGTTTTTCAGATGCCAAGCTCCCCGAGGAGCATATCATAAAAAAGGCCTTAAATTTAACTGATCCAAGCAAGATCGAACTTTTCCCAGAAAATCATTCTGTTTTTCTCAGTCAAGAGGGTATGAAAATTGACCTAGGTGCCTTAGCCAAAGGCTATATCGCCGATAAAGTAATGGATTATCTGATTTCAGATGGCATTGAATCTGCACTTTTAAATCTTGGTGGCAATGTTTTAGTGCACGGAAAAAATAAAAACCGTCCAGATGGACGCTTCTATATTGGCATTCAAGATCCTAATAAAAAGAGGGGGAACAATCTTGGAATTGTCAAGATTGAAAACCAATCTGTCGTCACTTCAGGTATTTACGAACGTCATTTGACTGTTAATGGTAAACGATATCACCATATCTTTGACCGTGACACTGGTTACCCAATTGAAACAGATATGGCTAGCTTAACGATTATTGCAGATAAGTCTTTAGATTGTGAAATTTGGACAACTCGCCTTTTCGGCATTAACCCGATGCAAGCCTATCATATTATCAATGGTTTAGATGGTGTTGAAGGTATTATCATCACCAATCACGGTACGATAGCCAAAACTGATGGTCTAAAAGGTAACTTCCGCTACCTATACTAATTCAAAAAGCTCAGCAATAACTGAGCTTTTTTGTTTATCCATTTTGATTTTTGTTAAATATAAGATTTAATACAACTGCTGTTACTGTTGCAATGACAATTCCATTGGTCAAAAACATATTTGCTGTTGATGGAAGACTTGCAAATAAATTAGTCCCATTAAAGCCAACACCTGCTGCGATGGACACCGCTGCGATGATGAAATTATGTTCATTGCCTGCAAAATCGACACGGTTTAACATTTGCATTCCTTGTAGTGCAACCATACCAAATAATACTAACATGGCGCCACCTAGTACTGGGCTTGGAATCATTTGAGCAAGGGCACCAAATTTTGGCAAAAGACCAATGACAATCAAGAAGATTGCTGTGTAGTAAATCGGACGGCGAGTCTTAATGCCAGATAAACGGACGAGACCAACGTTTTGAGAGAATCCAGTATAAGGGAAGGTATTAAATAATCCCCCCAATAAGACAGCCATCCCTTCGGCACGGTAACCATTTCTAAGACGTGTACTATCTAATTTATCATCAGTAATATCTGATAAAGCTAGATAAACACCTGTTGATTCTACCATTGAAACTATAGCTATGATACACATCATGACAATAGATGTGATTTCAAATTTTGGGGCACCAAAATAAAATGGAGTCGGAATATGAATCCAAGGCGCACTTGCAACTGCTGTTGTGTCAACTAAGCCCATAACTGCTGCAATGACTGTTCCAAATACCAAACCAATCAAAATAGCTATAGACTTAATAAATCCAGTCGCAAATTTTTGAATAAAAAGTATGATGAAGACAGTTAGTAAGGCAAGAATCACACTTTCCCCAGTTGGTTTAGGACTATTATTACCCATATTCCCCATCGCTACTGGGATAAGCGACAAACCAATCGTTGTGATAACCGAACCAGTAACAATTGGTGGGAAAAAACGAGCAATTTTAGAGAAAACACCTGCAATCAAAATGACGAAAATACCTGAAGCAATCAAAGCACCAAACATTGCGCCAGAACCCTGGTGTGCGCCAATAATTGATAAAGGTGCAACTGATTGGAAGGCACAGCCTAAAACTACTGGCAATCCGACACCAAATTGTTTATTTAGTTGTAACTGCAAAAATGTCGCAATTCCACACATAAAAATATCCGTAGAAATTAAATACGTTAGTTCTTTTGCAGAATAGCCAAGGGCACCTGCAATCATGATGGGAACAAGAATTGAACCAGCATACATGGATAATAAATGTTGTAGCCCCAAGATAGCTGATTGTGAGTGTGAATGTTGCTCTGTGCTTGACATTATGCGTCGGCCTCCATAAAGTTTAATTTGCCATTTTCAAAGTTTTTGATGCGTGCCAATGAAGTAACTTTGACTCCTTGATTTTCAATGACTTGACGACCATCTTGGAATGATTTTTCAATGACAATGCCAACTCCTTTGACAGTGGCACCTGCTTGCGTAATAATATCAATTAAGCCTTTTGCAGCTTGGCCATTAGCTAAAAAGTCATCAATAATCAAAACCTTATCTGTAGTTGTTAAAAACTTACTAGCAATTGATACGGTGCTTGTAACTTGCTTCGTGTAAGAATAAACTTCAGCTGTCAAAATACCTTCTGTCATGGTAATATTTTTATGTTTCTTAGCAAAAATCATCGGAACATCCAATGCTTCTGCCACATAGATCGCAGGAGCAATTCCTGATGCTTCAATTGTGACAACTTTAGTAATACCAGCTTCAGTATACGCTTTGGCAAAAACACTTCCTATTTCTTTCATCAGTTTGTAATCAACTTGGTGCGTCAGAAAGCTATCTACTTTTAAGATATTCTCCCCAAGAATAGTGCCATCTTTTAGCATGCGATCTTCTAGTAATTTCATGATTTTCCTCTCTTTTTTTGAAAACAAAAAAAGCTCGCTGCAAAACAAAGGGAAAAGCCCCTTTATTTTGCTAGGTTAAAAAACCAAGCAAGCTCTCTAAGCTCACTTATTGTTAGACATTACGGTGTCTTGTAGAAACACTGCGCCAATTCACAGTATAAATAAGTAAAATGTTATGTAATATTATATAGTCTACACTATATGAGACGTGAATGCAATACTTTTTAGATTTGATCGCCATTCCAAATGGAATTTTTAACAATAACGTAGTCAACTCGGCGAAGACCATCTAAGTCCGTTCCGCCAGCATATGAAATAGATGACTGTAAATCTTGTCGCATTTCAGTTAACGTATCTGATAAATGACCTTTTGTTGGTAAGAGAATTTTCTTTCCTTCAACGTTCTTGTGCTCACCTTTTTGGTATTCTGAAGCTGAACCATAATATTCTTTAAATGTTTCTCCGTCAACTTCGACTGTTTTACCAGGGCTTTCAATATGACCAGCAAATAAAGAGCCGATCATAACCATTGAGGCACCAAAACGAATTGATTTAGCAATATCGCCGTGTGTACGAATCCCACCGTCAGCAATAATTGGTTTACGAGCAGCTTTAGCACACCAACGAAGTGCAGCTAATTGCCATCCACCAGTACCGAAACCAGTTTTAACTTTTGTGATACAAACTTTACCTGGACCTATTCCAACTTTAGTTGCGTCAGCACCAGCATTTTCTAATTCGCGAACTGCTTCAGGAGTTCCCACATTACCTGCAATGACAAAAGTCTCAGGTAATTCTTTTTTGATATGTTTAATCATATCAATAACACTATTAGCATGCCCATGGGCGATATCAATTGTTATGAACTCCGGCGCATCTTCTTTTAATGATGTCACAAAATCATATTCATAAGTTTTAACACCTACTGAAATTGAAGCAATTAAATCTTGCTCATGCATGCGTTTAATAAAAGGTTTACGACTTGCTTCGTCAAAACGATGCATAATGTAGAAATAACCGTTTTTTGCAAATTGTTCTGCGATAGATTCATCCATAATTGTCTGCATATTAGCAGGAATTACTGGCAATTTAAATGTGTATTTACCAAGTTTAACACTTGTATCTGCTTCTGAGCGACTGCTAATGATACATTTATTAGGTATCAATTGGATATCTTCATAATCAAATACAGGCATGTCATTAAACATAAGGTTTCTCCTTTTGAAAGTAATCTGAGACTACTTTTTTCTTTAAAATGACCATCCTATGACCTCTTAAAAAGAGACATCGCTAGGTAAAAACTTACCCTTCCTTATACCAGTCTATACTTACGTTATTTTTTTGTCAAATAATTAGATAAATAATATTTAAACGTTCGGAAATTTCAAAAATCTAGTTCTAGGAGAGCTAGACCAAAATAACAAACAATAGTGATTAATCGCTCAAATCCTGTCCATTTGATGCAATGACTTTCTTATACCAATAGAAGGAATCTTTTCTGTACCTTTTTTGCGTTTTCAGATCAAATTCATCACGGTCAACATAAATGAAGCCATAACGTTTTTTAATCCCTTCATGCGTTGAAATCAAATCAATGGCTGACCATGGGTTGTAACCAAGCATGTCAACACCATCAGAAATAGCTTCTTGAATTTGTGCAACATGAGCACGTAGATACTCAATCCGATAAAGATCGTGTACTTTGCCGTCTTCTGTTAGGGTATCGTATGCACCCAAGCCATTTTCAGTGACTAAAAGTGGTAATTGGTAACGGTCATAAATTGTACGAAGAGTTGCACGGAAACCAACTGGATCAATTTCCCATCCGAACTCAGTTTTAGGCAAGTTAGAATTAGATACTGCACGGTAAAAACCAGGTTCAGTCAACATTGTTTGTTGGTCAGACTCTTCTTCTCCCAAAGCGAAGTCTTCCGCACAATATTCAACTGTAGATGAATTATAGTAGTTGAAAGCAATGAAGTCAGGCTTCGCATTTTTCAGAGCTTCTGCATCACCATCTCTAAAGGTCGGTTGCACATCATGGTGCCCAAGGTAAGCCCAAACTAAATTGTTGTATCTTCCATGCACAGCCATGTCCAAATAAAGCCAGTTACGGATAGCATTAGCATTTTGTGATGCAATAACGTCCTCTGGTTTGTTGGAATTAGCATAAATGAGTGAAATATTTGGAGCTGGACCAATTTTTGCTTCAGGAAGCATCTCATGACACATCACCATTGCTTTAGCTTGTGCGACTAGTTGGTAATGGTTTTGTTGGTAAATTTCACGTTTTACATTAGTTGTATCTTCAGGTAAGTGTAAGGTTCCGATAATTGGACCAGCTAACGTAAGGACATTTTGTTCATTAATTGTTAACCAATAGTTAACGCGATCTCCGTAACTTTCAAACAACAATTTTGCAAACTCTAAAAACCAGTCAACAGAATCAGGATTTCCCCATGATCCTCGCTCATCAAGTGCTGCTGGCATATCGAAATGGAACATAGTAACGATTGGTTCAATCTCATATTTGAGACATTCATCAATTAATTGGTTATAAAATTCGATACCTTCTTGGTTGACACGACCAGTTCCTTCTGGAAGTAGACGAGACCAAGAAATTGAAAAACGATAGGATTTGAAGCCCATTTCTGCCATCAAAGCAATATCTTCCTTAAAATGGTGATAGTGGTCAACCGAAACAGATAAATCAGATGTTCCTTCTGGAATTTCTTTGACATCTTGACAAGAAGGGCCTTTGCCGTAGTCTAAAGCTGCTCCCTCAACTTGATAGGCTGATGTTGAGGCTCCCCAAAAAAAGTTTTCAGGAAATGGTTTTAGCGTTTTGTGAAACATATAGTAGTCTCCTTTTTAATGATTACCTCTATTATAACTTTAGATTAATTTGAAATCTAATGGTATACACGGCATTACTGATAGTATGCTACGGTCTAAAAAAAGAGCTATGAGCTCTTTTTGTGTTATTTAATCAATTTTTCTTTGACAAGGTAATCGTGAGCTACTTTACTAGCATCCTTTCCTTGAACCGAAACTTGATAATTCATTTTTTGCATTTCTTCCTCAGTAATTTTACCTGACAATTTGTTGAGGATTTTTTTAATCTCTGGATGTTTTTTAATCAAAGCTTCTTTCATCAAAGGTGCACCCTGATAAGGGGGGAAAAGATGTTTATCATCTTCAAGAACTTGTAATTTATATTTAGTCAATTCAGCATCTGTTGAGTAGGCATCCGTTATCTGAATCTTTCCAGCCTCGATCGCTTGATAACGTAAAGCTGGTTCCATTGTAGAAACAGATAAGTTGAGATCATATAAATCACGAAGTCCCATATCACCATCTGGACGGTCCTTAAATTCCAAGGTAAAGCCAGCCTTCAATTCAGACTGATAATTCTTTAAATCAGAAATTGTCCTAATATTCTTTTCTTTGGCAATTTTTTGGGGAATTGCTACCGCATAAGTATTTTGATATTGGAAAGGTTTCAAGTAGGCAAGATGATCTTGTTTAGCAATGCCATCTTTTGCTTCTTTATAAACCGTTTTAGGATTGTTAGATAAAGCAAATTTCTCATTAAGGAGACTTGATGTGATCGTACCAGTAAACTCTGGGTAAATATCAATATCACCAGACTTAAGAGCTTGATATAAGAAAGTAGTCTTACCAAAGTTAGGTTTTAAGTCAACCTGTAAGTCTGACTTTTCTTCAATCATTTCTTTGTAGATATTAATGAGAATCTCAGGCTCAGCGCCTAATTTACCAGCAATTATGATGGTTTCAGATTTCTTACTGATAGAATTAACCATACTTGGTAAATAAGAAGAGAATAAACCAATAACAATGACAGCAAAAGCAAGGATAATTTTTTTCAGTGAAGCCTTTTCCAAATACTGCAAGATACTATTAAATAAAATGGCCAAAAGAGCTGATGAAATGGCACCTATCAGAATTAAATTAGGATTGTTGCGATCAATTCCTAATAAAATAAAGGCACCTAGTCCCCCTGCTCCAATTAATGCTGCTAAGGTTGCTGTTCCGATAATCATAACAGCTGAGGTACGGACACCTGACATAATAACTGGCATGGCAATTGGGATTTCAAATTTTTTCAGTCTTTCCCATTTGGTCATCCCAAAAGCAGTCCCAGCTTCCACTAAACTTGGTTCGATTCCATTTAAGCCAGTGATTGTATTTTGAATAATCGGAAAGATAGCATAAATAACCAATGCTGTTACTGCTGGGATTGTCCCAATCCCCATTAAGGGAATAAATAAACCAAGCAAGGCTAGCGAGGGAATGGTCTGAAAAATCCCGGTAATCTGTAAAACAATATCGGACCACCGTTTACTTTTACTGAGTAAACTTGCCAAGGGAATGCCAATTAAAATCGCAATCAATAGTGCGATCAAAGAAATTTGTAAATGTTCTAGTAGAGCTTTCAACCACTCACCAAAACGGTTATGAAATGTCAATACTAAATCAGTCATTAGCATCACCTCCAAAAAGACTAGCCACAAAGTCATTAGCCGGATGAGCAATAATGGCTTCTGGTGTATCAACTTGGATAATTTGTCCCTTATCAAGAATAGCTACGCGATCTCCCAATTTTACTGCTTCTTTGATATCATGCGTTACAAAAACAATAGTCATATCAAATTCACGATGCAAGTCTAGCATCAAATCTTGTAATTGTTTCTTAGAAATAGGATCCAGGGCAGAAAAAGGTTCGTCCATCAGTAAAATTTTAGGATGGGAAATGATTGCACGCACAATGCCAACACGTTGTTGTTCTCCTCCAGATAAATCTTTCGGGTAACGGTGCATATAATCCTCAGGATTAAGACCTACTTTGCCTAAGAATTCCTTAGTCTTTTCAGCAATTTCTTCTTGCGACCATTTTTTCATTTCAGGCACTAAGGCAATGTTCTCCGCTACAGTTAAATTGGGAAAGAGAGCAATTTGCTGTAAAACATAGCCCATTGAAAGTCGCATTTCCCTTAAATCATAGTCTTTTTGTGGCTTTTTATTGAGTAATATCTCCCCAGAGCTTGGCTCAATTAAGCAATTAATCATTTTTAATAAGGTTGTTTTCCCAGAACCACTTGATCCGACTAAAACATAAAATTCACGGTCGTTGACTTGAAAGCTTTGTTCCTGTAAAACAGTTGTTTCACCAAATACTTTTGATACTTTATTAAATCGAATCATAAATTCTCCATTTCTTTGATTACAGTTGCTGTATACTTCTCCATGAGAGTGATCAATAATTCTCTCTCCTTCTCATCTAATGAGCCGATGGCATGCAATTCACATTCCTCTAACGGTTGAATGATTTTTTTTGCAAAGGAGTGACCATCTTCAGTCAGAAAAATAAGGCGTTGCCGCTTATCTTCATTCCTTGATTGCATTGTCACATAGCCTTTTTGCATCCAATTTTTGATTGTTGCATTGATAACTTGCTTGGTTGAAAATGTTTTATGGCACAAATATTTTTGAGTCACACCTTGCGGATTATGATAAATCCACAGTAAAATTTGAAGACTTTTCCCTTGCAAGCCATGTTGCCTGGCATATAATTCATAGTTACTGATATAGCTATCAAATGATTTCACCAATTCCTTAGACATCTTTTTAAGTTTCATTATTAGACTCTCCCTATTAAAACAGTTGCTTTACCAAAACCATGTTTCTTTTAATAAAGGCATAAGTGGTTGTAACTTTTTTTAATGCGTCAGTCACTAACTGATTAAACTAACCAACTAGACTAGGTTTATTCTTGTATTCTAAAAGGCTGCAACCTTAAACTAAAATCTTACTTTTAGTCTATTCCTTACTGCGCAGTAAGTCAATTATTTTGACCACTTCAACCTTAAAAGATTAGATAAGTATTCAAACAGGACTATAAAGATTAAGACAAACAAAAAGTCGATGAAAAATCACCGACTTGATGTTTTAGAGAAGTCCTAATTTTTCAAAAGCCTTGTAAAGACCATCTTCTTCGACGTCATCTGTAATCATATCCGCCATTGCTAAAATTTCAGGGCCACCATTTCCCATAGAAACACCTATTTCACAATATTCTAACATCGGGATATCAATTTTAGCATCACCAAAAGCAATGGTATCTTTTTTATCCTTTTGTAAATGCTTTAGAAGGACATCTATTGCATGAGCCTTTGTAATGTTTTTAACACCAAGGTCACCAAAAAGTGCAGTTTCCCCACGTCCTCCCCAAGTATTAGCCATTAATTCAGGAAACTCCTCTTTAGAATCTAAATGATCTTGGTAAGAGTTTAAAATGAAGGATACTTTATTTAAATCATCACGATAAAGTTCTCCACCATACACAAGGCCATGTAAAGCATCTTCGGCTTCCATACCTTGTACTTCCTCTAAGGTTTTACCTTTTCGCATAACATAAGTTTGCATAACTGGGCGAGCCGCATCTTTAAAGTTCTCACTAGCAAAAAGTCCATTATTAGATTCTAGGTAAAACTCTAACCCTCGCTCATGTAACCAATCAACAATATGTTTAGTCTCTTCCTTTGAAATTAATTGATGCATGATGACTTGCTCATGGTATTCAACATATGAGCCATTACCACCGATCATTCCATCAATGCCAATAGACCAAATTTCATCTTGCATTTCTGCACGGCTACGTCCCGTAGATACCAAAACTAAATGGCCATTTGCACGTGCTTTTTGAATGGCACTAATAGCTGATTCCGGAATACGATTATGGTAATCGACCAAAGTTCCATCAACATCTAAAAAGATAATTTTTTTTGACATGTATTCACCTCAATAATTTCTTAAGAAGATTATACTATTCAATTGCACTTTTAACTAGGCTTTTAGTGTTATATGATGATACTATTCTATGAAATTTCAGCCAAGACTTTAAAGTCAGTAAAATTGCTATTTCTCAAAAAAGTCGCTATTATGATAATATGACAACAAGATATAACATTTTAGCCCTAAATCCGGCATCTAGTAAGGAACACGATTTATTTTATCACTTCCTCCAAGAAGCATTTTCTCACCTATTTCAGGTGACTATTTCAGCTTCTTTTCCTATGGAAAATAGCGGAGACTTCCATGCAGTTTTTAGTGATAACAAAGACACTACAATACCACTACCTCAACTCATCTTTACTAATGCAGAGCTCAATAATCCTGACTTTTTATCATCAGAAGGCCGGGTGGATATCAAACAGTTCTCAACTCTAAATCAAAAAATAACGAGCTTTTATCTGACACTATCAGAGCAAGTGCTAAACCATTTCCCATTTCAAATTCGGCAAGCTGATTATTCCGGTCACATTACTTATCATAACCATCAGTTTAATGGGAGTTTCTTTGAAGATGATGACACACAGGTAGAACCTTGGATTTATAAACAATTGCATCAATCAACCAGTCCAGCTACTAAACATTTTCTATTAGCATCTGCTTCTGCCGATCATATCTACTATCAAACATACCAAGCAGTAAAGAATAAAGAGGGACACTATATAGGAAGCATTGATTATATTCAGGACATCAAACCTATCTTGGCTGATTATTTAGAGGAAACAGCACAAGCTATTGTGGGATGGTCAGATGTCATCTCTGGTCCCTCCATTTCAGACGATCTCTAAAAAAGAGCTCAGCTATTGAAAAAGCCTTAATCTCAGATTAAGGCTTTTTCTCATGCAATGACGTGACGTTTTTTTAAATAAATGATATTGATAAACGTAACAACTACAAAAACTAAAATGAAGTATACAGCATTGCGTCCACCAATACTTTCACCATTTAAATGTTGACTAGCTTGACCTAAGGCAAAGAATTGTGAGGAAACGGCAGTAGCAAATGCTCCTGCAAATTGTTGAAGGGTATTTAAAACACTATTACCATCTGCTTCTACATGCTTTTCGAGTTTAGATAAGGCTGAGGTAATCATATTACTGGCACCAATTCCCATTCCTGCTTTTACCAAAATGTCTGACCCAAGTAAAAACAGAGTTGATTTGCCCATTAGTGCTACTGACATCAAACCTAGCCCAAGGATTGAAAGGAATAAGCCAAAGAAAAGTGGCTTAAAGGCTCCCATACGGTCTAAAATATGTCCAGATAATGGATAAAGGATTGCTGCTAAGATCGCACCTGGGAACATAAAGAGCCCCGCATTAACAGATCCTGTCTTCAACACTAACTGTAAATGGTTAGGTAGTATAAAAGATAAGCCTAAAGGAATCATTTGGTAGGTTAAAACACCAAATAGAAGAATCACATAAGGTTTGTTTTTAAAAACAGTGATATTTAATAAGGTATTTTTTTTATTAAATGTATAGAACAAAAAGAATGATACTAAACTGATAATTAGCAAAACCAAAGATAATTGCTCAATAGCAATTAATAGAGTTGACAATGCAATTCCCAAAACAGCAAAAGCTAGCCAATTAACTTTCTCAATGATTGGAACGCTTCTACTTGGAATAGATCTCAATCCGAAAAAGGTTGATAGGAGTATCAATGGAAACAGCATGATAAAAATCATTTGCCAACCCATGTAAGCTAAAATAATACCACCATAGCTTGGTCCAATTGCTGGCGCTAGTGAAGTAGTCATGGTTGCTACCCCCATCACTAGTCCCCTCTTTTCAAAATCAACTCGACTCATTATGATATGAAAGAGTAACGGCAAGGCAATACCAGTTCCCATACCTTGTAAAACTCGCCCAATCAATAAAATAGCTAAGCTTGGAGCAATGCTATCAATAGCCATCCCAAGTAGAAATAAACTATTAGCTAAGATAAAGATATGTCTTTCTGAATAATTTCTGATTAAATAAGCAGACAGAGGAACAATAACGGCAACTGCTAATAAATTAGCTGTCGTTAACCACTGAATTGCTGCAGGTCCAACTGAGAAAAGTGACATTAACTCTGGGAAGGTGACATTCATTGATGTTTCAATTAAAACACCACAAAAGCTTAAGATGGCTGTGGAAATAATTGCTGGCATAACATGCCATTGATTTGTTTTCATAGTTACCTCGATAGACGATAGATTTAAGTTAGTAGATAATCACTACAAAAGGGCACTAGAAATAATCTCAGTACCCATTTAATTGCTTCAATTAAATTTATATTGTATTGCCGTTAGAGCACTATCTATTCTAACAGATAATAGCTAAGTTGAAAAGCCTATTTTTAAATGTTTTAATCTCTAAAGACTGGTTGTGGACCATAGGACTGACTCACAGGCATCATTTCAATCCGATTAATATTTACATGTTCAGGCTGATTAATAATCCAACTGACGGTATTAGCAATATCAACAGCTTGGATGGCATGTGCTCCTCTATAAATAGCGGCTACTCTTTCTTGATCTCCACCGAAGCGAACCGATGAAAACTCTGTTCCCTCACACAAACCAGGCTCAATAGTTGTCACTCTTATCTTTGTACCAGCTAAATCAGCTCGTAAATTTAATGAAAACTGTTTGACGAAAGCCTTAGTAGCTCCATAAATATTACCACCAGGATAAGGAATTGTTCCAGCTGTTGATCCCAAATTAATAATCATTCCACTATTTCTTTCGACCATTTGAGGTAGAATTTGTCTTGTCAAAAAAGTCAAGCCGACGATATTAGTATTAATCATCGTCATCCAATCTTCAAACTTCGCCTCATAAGCCTTATCCAAACCTATCGCTAAGCCTGCATTATTCACTAAAAGATCTATGGCACGCCATTCTTCAGGTAAAGACTCTAAGCCGTTTTTTACGATATCTATTTGAGTAATATCCATTTGAAGTGGGTAAACAGTTTCCTGACCAAATTGATTTTGTAGTTGATTTAATTTATCTAAGCGTCGGGCTATCATGATGACTTTATACCCATCTTCAACTAATTTGGCAACAATTGCTGTACCAAAACCTGCAGAGGCTCCTGTTACACAGGCTATTTTTTTTGACATATGTTTCTCCTCTTCGAAAAGAAAAGTGGATTAACCCTTCAAAGGGGTCAAGTCCACTCTATTAATTATTTGTTTTCCAAGGCTTGCGCAGCAGTAATAATACCTAGTTTATAAATATCTTCTGCACTTGATCCACGGGATAAATCATTTACCGGTTTATTTAAACCTTGTAAAATTGGGCCAATAGCGTCAAACATTCCTAGACGTTGTGCGATTTTGTAGCCAATATTTCCTGATTGTAAATCAGGGAAAATAAATGTATTTGCTTGTCCAGCAACAGTTGAGTCTGGGGCTTTGATTGCTGCAGTTTCAGGAACGAATGCAGCATCAAATTGTAATTCACCATCGAGTGTTAATTCAGGTGCTAATTCTTTTGCGATTTTTGTTGCCTCAGCTACTTTTTCAACTTGTGGTGCTTTACCAGACCCTTTTGTTGAGAAGCTTAACATAGCAATTTTAGGATCAATATCAAAAATTTTAGCAGTTGCCGCAGTATTAACAGCAATTTCAGCTAATTCTTGTGCATTTGGGTCGATATTGATAGCACAGTCAGCAAAAATATAACGTTCATTTGTATTTTCACGATTCATTAAGAAAACACCTGACGTACGTGAAATACCTGGTTGTGTTTTAATAATTTGTAAAGCAGGACGAACCGTGTCCGCAGTGGAATGGGCAGCACCAGAAACCATTCCATCAGCAAGTCCCATTTTAACTAACATGACACCAAAATAGTTAACGTCTTTAAGCAATTTATCAGCATCCTCTAAAGTTGCTTTTCCTTTACGAATTTCAACAAATTCTTTTTTCATTTGTTCAAATTCAGCATAATCTTCAGGATAGATAATAATATATTCTTGATTTTGGAAACCGAGTTTAGTTAAAATGCTATGAACTTCGTCCGGTTTACCTAAAATAATTGGTTCAACAAGACCCTCAAATTTCAGACGAGCAGCTGCACGAACAACACGTTCATCATTTCCTTCTGGAAATACGATTTTCATGTTTTTGCCAACAACTTTTTCACGTAAACTACCGAACAAACTTCTAATATTCATTTTTTACACCTCAATTAATTTTTTTGATAAGTCTAGAATAACCTTATCAAGGTCATCTGTCAAATCAATTGAATAATTACTCTCTTTTTCTATAAATGGATTATAAAAAGTCAAAGAATGACAATGTAAGGCCTGCCTTGTTATACCAAGGTCTAATCGTCCTCCATAAAGATCGTCACCAAGAAGTGGAAAACCAATATGTGAGAAATGAACTCTAATCTGGTGAGTTCTACCTGTATGTAATTTAATATCTACTAAATGAACATTTTCTGCAAAACGGCCAACAACTTCATATGTCGTCTTTGCATACTTACCCATTGGGTCAACTGCTCTTGTAATAATACTATCTTTAGAACGGCCAATAGGTTCAATAATTTCTCCACTGTCAGGTAATTGACCATTACCTGATACTAATGCAAAATACCGTTTATCTATCGAACGTGATTGCAACTGTTTATCTAATCTAGCATGTGCATAGCCATGTTTTGCAAAAAGCATCAATCCACTTGTATCTCTGTCTAAACGAGTAACAATGTGAACTTGCTTATTAGGATAATCTTTTTCTAAATAGTAAGCTTTAATAAAATTAGCAATCGTATTTGAGTGAAGTGCACTTGGAATACTGGCAAAGCCGTAAGGCTTATTTAATACAAGAAAATGATCATCCTCATAAACGATATCCAAGGGATGCGATACTGCTTCAAGTTTTTCAAAAGGCTGCTCATCTGGAATCAGAATCGTCACAATATCACCGACATCCAAAAGATAGATGGCATTTTGCTCCTCTTCATTAACCAAAATTTTTCCACCGCGATACTTGACCTTCGCAAGAAGCCCTTTTGATACATCATATCCCTTTAAAAGTGTTTTGACCTTAGTACGACGATCTGCGACATAATCAAATCTCATGACTCAATCTCACCGATAAAGGCATCTTTAACCCTTTCCCAAAAGCTCGTATGACTCGAAGTCGCAACAAAATTAATTTTCTTTTCATCAATAAAATATTCTACTTTAATAACATTTTTCAAATTGTAAGTTTTATTATCAATGGAAACCGTATAAATACCAGTTCGTTGTGGCAAGACCTCAATCTTGTCCTTCTTAGGGATGATCAGAGAGGAACCAACAGTACGAAAGACTAAATTATTAAGACTAGAAATTTCAGTCAATTGTAGAGCCTCAACTGTAGGATGTAGAATTGCCCCGCCTAAAGATTTATTGTAGGCTGTACTTCCAGTTGGTGTTGAAACTGATAAACCATCACCACGGAAGGTTTCAAACCTGACGTTGTTAATAATGACATCTGCCACCATTGTTTTTTCAATTCTTTTTATTGTTGCTTCGTTCAAAGCCCGTGCAGTAATAATGCGCCCATCTTCAAGTGAAATTTTCACTTTAAGAATGGGATAAGAAATCTTCTCCCCTTTATCCATTCTCAGGTTTTCAATTAAATTCTCTACCTCAAAATCACGGTAGTCAGTATAAAACCCAAGATGTCCCGTATGAACACCTACAAAGCGAACTTTATCCAATTCCTTTTCATACATGTGAAATGCTGACAGGAGCATACCATCACCACCAATAGAAATAACAACATCCGGATTTTTTTTAGCTAAATAAAAATCTGGGTCATCTTTAAAAACAGAAAAAAGCTTCGAAGCGACACGCTTACTTTGGTATTTTCCATTAGCAATTATTGCTACTCGAGTAGCTTTATCTGTATAATTCATCTGAGTCATCACTGTTTCCTACACCATCACTTAAATTGCGACTAACTGGATCAAACATTAACTGAGCATCTCTAATATCTTCACGAATTTTTCGCATTTCCTCGTCAAGTTCTAAAGCGATTTTTGCAGTTGTTGATAATCTTTTCTTTATTTCTTCTGGAAATTCACCTTGATATTTATAATTTAGTGAATGTTCAATTGTTGCCCAAAAGTTCATGGCTAACGTTCTAATTTGAATTTCAGCTAAAACTTTCTTTTGTCCATCAATCGTGTCAACAGGGTATTCGACGACAACATGATAAGAACGATATCCAGACGATTTCATATTTCTAATATAATCACGTTCATAGACGATAGACATATCTTGCCGATGCCGTAACAGATTCAATACCTCATCAACATCGTCGACAAATTGAACCATGATACGCAAGCCAGCAATATCTTGTATGTCTTGCGTAATGTTTTCTTCGAGAACACCACGCAATTTCATCTTCTCTTTAATACTTTCAACAGATTTAACACGTCCTGTTACGAACTCAATTGGTGAATAGCGATTTTGTTTTCTAAACTGTTTACGAATACCACGTAATTTAATTTTTAATTCTCCGACTGTTTGAATGTACGGATCTAAAAATTCTTCCCAATCTACTGCCACGCTATCACTCCTTTCTTGTCAAAATTTCGTCTTTAATATAGAATTGAAATAACAATTAATTATAGCACAAAAGACCAACAAAAGGAATTTGCATGACTAACCTAGAAATTGAATACAAAACTTTATTAACAAAGGATGAGTATAACCGACTACTCACAAAATTATCACACATTCCTCCTATAACGCAAACAAATTATTATATTGACACGCCTACTTTTGCCTTAAAGGCTAATCGTATGTCTCTGAGAATTAGAACCTTGCCTGATAAAGCTGAAATTACGCTCAAAGTCCCTGAAATAGTAGGTAACAGAGAGTATAATGTTGACTTATCATTAACAGATGCAAAAGCCCTGGTTAAAGACTTCTCATTACCACAATCATCAATTAAAGACATTATTGATACACTAGATATCAATCAATTGCAATTAGCTTGCTTTGGTCATCTGACTACTGTACGACGTGAAATAGAGACTGAAATTGGAAAAATGGCATTGGACTATAATCAGTATGCTAATATCAAAGACTATGAGTTGGAACTTGAAGTTGAAGATGCCTCAAAAGGGGAAAATGATTTTCAACAATTCTTAAATGATAATCACATTTCCTTTAAATTTGCCAAAAGTAAAGTTGCCCGATTCAGCAAAACATTAAAAGAGCAAATTTAAACAGATAAATAACTGATTTTTTTCATATTTTTTGATAAAATGAGACTGTTGATAAAAGCTAGAATAGGGTTAATTTTGTTTGACTTCTATTCCTCAAAAACACAAGGAGCACAATCTCTAATGACTGAACGATATGCTGATAAGCAAATCAAACTGTTTTCTCTTACTTCAAATCTTCCAATTGCAGAAAAGATTTCTGAGGCATCTGGCATTCCTTTAGGAAAAATTTCATCACGTCAATTCTCAGATGGTGAAATAATGATTAACATTGAAGAAACTGTTCGTGGTGATGATATTTATATTATCCAATCAACCAGTTTCCCAGTAAATGATAACCTATGGGAACTTTTAATCATGATAGATGCCTGCAAACGTGCCTCTGCTAATACAGTCAATGTTGTCTTGCCTTATTTCGGGTATTCACGCCAAGACCGTATTGCAAAATCTCGTGAACCAATTACAGCTAAACTTGTGGCAAACATGTTAACTAAGGCAGGTATTGATCGTGTTCTAACATTAGATTTACATGCTGTCCAAGTTCAAGGTTTCTTTGATATTCCTGTAGATAATCTGTTCACTATTCCATTATTTGCAAAAGAATATTGTAAACAAGGTCTTTCTGGTAATGACGTTGTTGTTGTTAGTCCAAAAAATTCTGGCATTAAACGAGCTCGCTCTCTAGCTGAATATCTGGATTCTCCAATTGCTATTATTGACTATGCTCAGGATGATTCTGAGCGTGAACAAGGTTTCATCATTGGTGATGTCGCTGGTAAAAAAGCAATCTTAATTGATGATATCTTGAATACTGGGAAAACATTTGCTGAAGGTGCTAAGATATTGGAACGTGGCGGAGCAACTGAAATATATGCCGTGTCAAGTCATGGTCTCTTTGCTGGAGGTGCTGCTGATGTCCTAGAAACTGCACCAATTAAAGAAATTCTGGTTACTGATTCCGTTAAAACAGCCAATCGTATTCCAAATAATGTTAAATACATCACAGCTAGTCAATTAATTGGTGATGCTATTATTAGAATTCATGAAAGAAGACCACTAAGTCCACTCTTTGCTTTCGACACAAACAATGAAAAATAACAAACAAATCTATTTCGATAATGCAGCCACAACTGCACTCAGTGATTCTGTAATTGCTGCCATGACTGATGTCATGGCTTCTAATTTTGCTAATCCATCCAGTATCCATTCCTACGGTAGACAAGCAAGTAAAGTGCTAAGAGATTGCAGACAAAGCATTGCTAACCTGCTTCACGTTGATAGCCGTCAGCTAATCTTTACCTCAGGTGGAACAGAAAGCAACAATACTGCTATAAAAGGCTATGCATTAGCTCATCAAAATCAGGGAAAACATCTCATTACTACAGCTATTGAGCATCATTCCGTACTACACACTATGGAGTACCTTGAAAAACATTTTGGTTTTGAAGTGACTTATATAGAAGCTCCTAATGGTATTATTACCCTTGAGGATGTCAAACAAGCCTTAAGACCAGATACTATTTTAGTTAGCATGATGGCAGCAAACAATGAAACTGGTGATTTGCTACCTATTGCTGAAGTTGGTCACTTATTACAAAATCATCAAGCTGCTTTTCATGTTGATGCCGTTCAAGCGATAGGTAAACTAAATGTATTACCTGAGGAGTTAGGTATTGATTTTTTAACTGCTTCTGCTCATAAATTTCATGGCCCAAAGGGTGTCGGCTTCCTTTATCACAATCAATTGTTATTCGACCCACTGCTTCATGGTGGAGATCAGGAAGAAAAACGACGTTCAGGTACCGAAAATTTAATTGGGATTGTTGGAATGACACAAGCCTTAACTGATGCTTTTCAAAATATGGAAATTAATTATTGTCATGTCAACCAGTTAAAAGACCATCTTTTAGATCAATTGCAGAGCTCTAATTTTTATCTCAATAAAAGTAACCACTCTTTACCACATGTGATTAATCTTGGTTTTCCAAGTCATCAGAATGCTATGCTTTTAACTCGTTTAGATTTAGCTGGCATTGCAGTCTCTACAGGTTCAGCTTGTACTGCAGGGACTGTTGAACCAAGTCATGTATTAGAAAGTTACTATGGTAAAAATGCGCAGCAATTATCTGAATCACTGCGAATTAGCTTTTCTGATCAAAATACTATTGAAGAAGTTAATCAATTTGTAAAAGAAATCATTCATATCATAGGAGATTAATATGGCTTTTGAAAAAGAAATCACTTTAAAAAACTGTAAATATACATATACAATTAGTCCTAAAGTAAAAAAATACACATTACGTGATACAACATTTAGCGAGACTAAACTTGGTCACTATGAATTAACAAGACTCTTAGAGGAAGTTCCAAATTCAGGCAATGGTTTTCCTTTAAAAATTACGATTAATAAAGATTTGAATGCCTTTAAATTAACAATTACGGACCAATCTGGTCTCCGTTTAGTTAATATTTTTAAATCCGCGGACCATAAGATTATTCAAGATAAATTTTACTTTTTAATGGATAGTCTAGTTGAACGCGATATTTTCATAAAAACAGCTAATTAAAAATGATTGAAGTAAGTTTTTTAAATGAGAGCAAACAATGTAAAACTGTCCGATTTTCAGATTTCAAGGAATTTGAAAGAGCTCAAGTTTCCTGTGATATTTCAACACCAGATTATCACCCCGTTCAATCTGTTACAGTTGATGGAAAAGCTTTGGACTACAAAGGAACTTATGGCGATCTTTATTTTTACCTTCTACATTTGCAGAGCTAACATTTCTGAATCACTAATGATTAGGACATCATTAGTGGTTTTTTTGTGCAATTTTAGATGAATTTTCTAATTTTTTCAATAATAGTAGCTTTAATGTTGCATTTTTCACAAAGTATTTGTTACAATAGAATAAGATTAATACAGTAAATTATTTCAAAGGAGCTACTACCGTGGTTATTGACAAATCAATTCCAAAAGCGACTGCAAAGCGCTTATCACTCTACTATCGTATTTTTAAAAGATTTCATGCTGACCAAGTTGAAAAAGCAAGTTCTAAACAAATTGCTGATGCAATGGGGATCGATTCAGCAACTGTTCGCCGTGACTTTTCTTATTTTGGTGAACTAGGTCGCCGTGGATTTGGTTACGATGTGACTAAATTAATGAACTTTTTTGCAGATTTACTAAATGACCATTCTACTACTAATGTTTTAATTGTAGGTGTTGGTAACATTGGACGCGCATTACTTCATTACCGTTTCCACGATCGCAATAAAATGCAAATTGCAATGGGATTTGACACTGATGATAATCCAATTGTTGGAACTAAAACTTCTGATGGTATCCCTATCTATGGCATCTCAACTATTAAAGAACATGTCAAAGCAACCGATATTGAAACTGCTATCTTAACTGTTCAAAGTGATCATGCACAAGAGGTTGCTGATCAACTGATTACTGCAGGAATTAAAGGAATTTTAAGCTTCTCACCTGTTCATTTGCAAGTACCTAAAGATGTCATCGTTCAATATGTTGATTTAACAAGTGAATTACAAACACTTCTTTATTTCATGAACCAAAATAACACATTATAGGAGTTAGCATGACTAAGCCTCTAGTTGGCATTTCAGCCAATCAACGACTAAATATAGCTTTAGATGACCTGCCTTGGACCTATGCCCTTGCAGGTTTTTCTGATGCTGTTATGAAAGCAAATGCCACCCCCATTCTCCTTCCTATTGGAAATGAAGAGACTGCTAAACAACATGTGTCACTTGTTGATAAAATTATATTAATTGGCGGACAAAATGTTGATCCTAAATTTTACAACCAATCAAAGGAAGCCTTTGATGACGATTTCTTTCTTGAAAGAGATGTGTATGAAATTGCCATTATTAATGAGGCAAGGAGACAAGGAAAACCCATTTTAGGCATTTGTCGAGGTCTTCAATTAATGAATGTTATCCTAGGCGGAACATTAAATCAAAACATTCCCAATCACTGGCAAAAAATGCCTTCAGATTCTTATCATCATGACATTATCACAAATAAGGACTCTTTCTTATTTTCAATTTACGGTGAAAAAGCCTCAATAAATTCCTTCCATCATCAAAGTATTAAAGAGTTAGGAAATGGTTTGGAAGTGATCTCGCGGGATCCTCGTGATAACACAATTGAAGCAGTCGTTTCAAACGATCCAACTTTTCAATTTATTGGCGTGCAATGGCACCCTGAACTACTTCAACACATTTCAAATGCTGATTTTCAACTTTTTGATTATTTTATTAATACCTATTGACACTAAAATATTTCAGATTTTTCTCTAAAGCTATAATAATCTTTCTTTCCAACGATGATGTGATCTAAGCAATTTATGCCTATTTGATCACATGATTGTTTTATTTTTTTAGTAAAATGAATATCATTATCACTTGGATTTGCAAGACCTGATGGATGATTATGAACAATAATTAGGCTAGTTGCCATATTTTTACAAGCGTAGTGTAATATTTCTCTAGGCTCTGCAATTGAGCGCCTAACACTTCCAATAAAAATTGTTTTTTCTTCAATAATTCTGTTTTGAGTATCTAAATAAATGGCTAACAAATGTTCTTGCTTCTTTTCACCAAGTAGTTTAATCATTCTTTGTGCAACTTGATAAGTGGATAGTAGTTGACCTTCTTGTTTGTCATCACTTGCTAAAATCCGTTTTGACAACTCAATCATTGCTTTGATCTCGACTGACTTTACTTTTCCAATACCAGCTATTTGTTGTAGCTCCTGTAAGGATAATTTTTTAAAATCTGACAATTGCTCTAAACCTTTTAATATATAGGCAGATAATTCTAGAACAGGTTTGTCCTTACTTCCCGTTCTTAGAATGATTGCAAGCAACTCTTGATTACTTAACATTTCAGCTCCCAAGCTAATGAGGCGTTCTCGTGGCATTAATGATTCTTCATCTATCTTGATATTGTACATTTTCAATTACTCCTTCTAACAGAACTATTCGAAAAAAAACAAGTTTCTTTCTTTAAGAAACTTGTTTTTTTTGAATCGCTTGTTTTTTCTCAACGTTATCTCGAATAATCTGATAGAAGGTTGCTACTAAAGGAACTGCAACAATCATCCCAATAATTCCATTTAAGGCAGCTCCAACGGTAATAGCCATCAAAACCCACATGCCTGGTAATTTAATTGAACTACCAACGACACGAGGATAGATTAAATTCCCTTCAAATTGTTGTAAAACTACTAAAAAGACAACAAAGATAATAGCTTGTGACATCGACTGCGTCATAATTAAAATAAAGCCAATGATCAAGCCAATATAAGCTCCTACCACTGGTATTAGTGCTGTAAAAGCAACTAATACACCAATCGTTGCAGCAAACGGAATCTGTAAAATAAACATTCCAATTGCTGTTAAACTTCCCAAAATAACAGCTTCGATACTTTGACCAACAAAGAAACCACGAAAACGGCTATGGAGAAGACCAACAAAATAATGAATCCGTTGACCATAAATGCCAGTGTAGGTATCAACAAGGATATTTCCTTGTCGACATAATTGTTCTTTATTAGCTAATACATAAAGTGAGAAGACAAAACTGACAAAGAGACTGATAACTGCTGAAGCAATAATAGTAACTGACGTCAAAATATTTGTAAAAACAGAAAGCAATTGTTGCAATAATTGATGACTATAATTTGTAATCGTTTTCGCAATAGCGGAAACACCACCAGAATAATCAATGATTCTCGAAATGAGTTGATTATGACTCAAGTTATGCACAACAGATTTGATAGATCCTGGATCAAACTGCAACATCAATGATAAACTCGCAATTAAATCTGGAATAACAATTGAAATAATCCAAATGAATAAAATAAAAAAGGTTAAATAAGCTAATATCATTGAAATAGCTCTTTTTAATCCAGGAAATTGATCTCCTTTGATGACTTTACTTATGCCAGCTTCATAAGTACTCATAACAATATTGACTATATAGGCAAGTGCTGCTCCATATAAAAAAGGTAAGCTTGTCCTATAAATCGTTTTAATAATAGATGCCCCAGTCTGCCAATTTGCCTTTATAGCATAACAAATGACAAATAAGAGAACTAAGTTAAAGACTTGTTTTTTTTCAAATTTCATTATAACTCCTTTCTTATATTATACACTAATTATCTTTCATTATCCTCACTATTTGTATCAAAAAGAAGCCAATAAAACGGCTTCTTTGAGATGTCCGAATAAAAATAATGTGGTTACTCTAAATCTGCACCTTGACTTGCAATAACTTTTTTATACCAATCAAATGATTTTTTCTTAGATCGCTTTAGTGTTCCTTTACCCTTGTTGTCACGATCAACATAGATAAAGCCATATCGTTTTTTCATTTCACCGGTTCCGGCAGAAACTAAGTCAATACAGCCCCACGTCGTGTAGCCCCACAATTCAACACCATCCTTATTAATTGCATCATTCATTGCTTGAATATGCTGACGAAGGTAATCGATTCGATAATCATCCTCTACATAGCCGTTCTCATCAGGTCTATCTACTGCTCCAAGACCATTTTCAACAACAAAGAGTGGTTTCTGATAACGGTCCCAAATAGCATTCATCGTGATACGCATACCAAGTGGATCAATTTGCCAGCCCCATTCAGACGAGTCTAGATAAGGATTTTTGATTGAGGCAAAGATATTACCTTGTGTTTGTTCATTTACTTTTGGGTCACCAGACGCGACACGGCTAGAATAGTAAGAAAATGAAATGAAATCAACTGTATGTGCTTTTAATAATGCTAAATCTTCTTCAGTCATTTTGATATGCAACTGATCACGCTTAAATTTCTTCAAAGCATAGTTTGGATAATAACCACGCGCCTGAACGTCAATAAAGAAATAATTCTCACGATCTTCTTTCATACCAGCCCAATAGTCTTTCGGATCACATGTATTCGGGTAATATTGCCCAGCTGCTAACATACAACCAACTTTATTATTTGGATCTACTTCATGAGCGATTTTAGTTGCCAAAGCTGACGCTACCAATTCATGATGTGCGGCTTGAAATTTCACTTCTTCCTTATTTTCGCCTTCTTCAAAACAAATGCCAGCCCCCATGAATGGCGCATGTAAAATCATATTAATTTCATTGAAAGTCAACCAGTAGTTAACTAATCCTTTGTATCGGTTAAAAATAACCTGACAAAGATTGCCATAGAAGTCAATCATTTTACGATTACGCCAGCCACCATATTCTTCAATTAAGTGCATCGGACAATCAAAGTGTGTAATGGTTACTAGTGGTTCAATCCCATATTTTCGGCATTCTTTAAAAACATTTTCATAGAAGGCTAACCCTTTTTCATTTGGTTCAGTTTCATCCCCTTTAGGGAAAATGCGAGACCAACCAATAGACATGCGGTAAGTTTTAAAGCCCATTTCAGCAAATAAAGCAATATCTTCTTTATAATGGTGATAAAAATCAATAGACTCTTTTGCAGGATAAAAATACCCCTCTTCAAAATCAAACATTTTTCGTTCACCAGCAATAATAGAAAACCGCTCTTCGCCAATTGGAACAAGATCAACATTGGCTAGGCCCCGACCGTCGACTTCGTAGGCCCCTTCACATTGGTTGGCAGCTGTTGCACCACCCCAAAGAAAATTTTTAGGAAATTTTGTTTGTTTAGACATCTTTTCTCCTTTTTAATAAATTGATCTAAGTCATAAAGACAACTAGTAAGGTATAAACTACTAAGGTTACAATAAGTGATAATGAAATGAAAGTTGCTGAAAAAAGTTCATCTTTTCCAGATTTAAAGGCTGGCATAATAATTGCCGGCATCGCAAATCCAGTTGGACACATAAAATAGAGTAAGACTGCAATTTTAAACTCTTTATTTGTCATTAATACTGGAAATAAAATGAAGAAGCCAAAAATAACTAGGCTGTAAAATCCAACGCGTACCAATAATAATCTTGCAATAGACTTAAAGGTGTCCGGATCAAATTGTAAATCAAATCCTAAAATAAACAAAATTGTTCCTACTATTGGTGATGTCGCTTTTTCAATGATACCATAATATGACTCGCCAAATGGTGCCTGTAAGAGCATGTGGTTTAAGCGCAGACCATTTGCAATTAAGCCAAGAAAAATGGCTATTAGAAATGGGTGAGTTAGGGTTGAGATAGCTAATTCTTTTAGCGACGCATTAGATGCACTTGCTTTAGATACCAAGACTGGTATCACAAGAAATGCCGTTGCTGCGCCAGCTAAATCAAAAATAACAGTATTACTAGAAACGCCTACAATCGACAAGTAAAGGGGTAAAGCAACACTACCTCCTTCTACTGTCGGTAAAAGGAAATGAGCAAAGTGGGCATATGACTCCCCAATAAATCGTTTTAAGAGCTTTCCAACGACCATCGCCAATTGAAAAGCAATAAAGATATAAAGAACAATCGGAAATGTCGATACCTTGATTTCTGCTGTCATGATGAGATGAAAAATCAGTATCGGAAACAAGATTGTGAAAATAAAGGCATTTGCTCCTGCCTTTTGGTCAACTGTTAACCATTGCTGTCGTCTAGCTAAGTAGCCAAGACAAAGCATAAAGAAAACAGGTGCTAAGGTGTTAAATGCTTGCATATTGGTTTAAATCTCTCTTTATTTTTTTCTTTGAAAGACATAGTCATGGTTATATGGATTATAGACAGATTGCACTTGAAAATCATTTCCATCATATGTCAATTCGAGTATGGCACAATTTGGCATTCCTTTATCAAGAATTGGAGGGTTTAGTGTTTTATGTCGATAAAATTGGGATATCGAAGCTCCATGGCTAACAAATAAGTTTATGTTGTCTTCAGTTTCCTTAGTCATGATTTCTCTAATTGTTTTATCCATTCGTTCATAAACTTGAACATTTGATTCACCACCGTAGGCCACAAAATAATCTCTATAACCACTACCATCTTCTTTATGTAGACGTGGATTAAGATATTCTGGGTGCCCCTCAAAAGTGCCAAAATTCCATTCTTTTAGACCTTTTAGTCGAATAATATCAGTGCGATCACTTGCAATTTCTGCTGTATCACAAGCACGTTCTTGCGGTGATGAATAAATTGTTTTAAATGACAAACCGAGTTGATCAAAATGGTCCTTGGCTGTTTTAGCTTGTTCAATTCCTAGTTCTGTCAAAGGAGAATCACATGCACCTTGAATTCTACCTTGTACATTGAACAAGGTCTGCCCATGACGCATGATGTAACATTTTTTTATCATATCAATTGCTCCTTATCCCTACTTAGTCAACTTCTTGAGATAATATGTTTCTGCCTTGGTTTTTAATCACATCTTTATACCAATAAAATGAATCTTTTCTAAAACGATTAAATGTTCCATGTCCATGATCATCTGCATCGACATAAACAAAACCATACCGTTTCGACATTTCTGATGTCGATGCAGAAATTAAGTCAATACAGCCCCACATCGTATACCCCATTAAGTCAACACCATCTTCAATAGCTTCATACATTTGTTCAATGTGTCTTTGAAGATAGTCGATACGATAAGAATCATGAACCGAACCATCTTCTTCTAACTTATCTAAGGCCCCTAGTCCATTTTCAACAATAAAAAGTGGGATTTGATAGCGATCATATAATTTATTTAACGTAATTCGTAAACCAACTGGATCAATCTGCCAGCCCCAATCTGATGCTTCTAAATAGGGATTGGTTTCCCCTAAAATGAGATTGCCACCTGACTTTTGTTGGTCTGTTTGATGTTTTGGACTCCGAGTAATTGAACTCATATAATAAGAAAAACTCATAAATTCTACTGGGTATTGTTCCAGAATTTCCTTATCACCTTCTTCAATAATCAGGTTAATATTATTTTCTTTAAAGAAACGCGTCATGTAAGTTGGATATTTACCACGGATTTGAACATCTGCATAGAATAGATTATCATGATCTTTTTTAATGGATGCCATGACATCATCTGGGTGACAAGTTGCAGCATATTGTTCAAAACGAGCAAGCATCATGCCAACTTTATTATTAGCATCAATTTCATGGGCCCGTTTGGTTGCCAGACTAGATGCAATAAACTGATGGTGAACAGCTTGATACATATCTTCCAAGTTTAATTCTCCATCTTCAAAAAGCAACCCTCCAGATAGATAACCTGTTATTCCTAAAATGTTAATTTCATTGAACGTTAACCAATACTTTACTTTTCCTTTATAACGATCAAAAACGGTCTCAGCATAGTGAACAAAGAAGTCGATGACTTTGCGATTTTTCCATCCACCATAGGCTGTTACCAAGTGAATTGGGAATTCATAGTGAGATAAGGTAACTAGAGGCTCAATACCATACTTATTTAACTCATCAAAAACAGCATCGTAAAAAGCTAAGCCTGCTTCATTTGGTTTTGGATCGTCTCCATTTGGAAAAATACGTGACCAAGCAATTGACATTCTGAATGTTTTAAATCCCATTTCTGCCATTAAGGCAATATCTTCTTTATAACGGTGGTAAAAATCAGAACCCCAACGTTTTGGGTATAAACCTTCCTTATCAGTCAATGCAAAATCAAGTTTTTCACGGCTCATTGGATGAGTAAACTCTTCTCCCATAGTCTTTCTCTCTTCTGGGGCAACGGCGCGCGCTGTATCTGATGTTGCTTGGCCACGACCATCTAGATTCCAAGCACCCTCATATTGATTAGCTGCTGTTGCACCACCCCATAAAAATTTTTTCGGAAATTCTCTTGTCATTTTCTAATTCCTCCTTAGGCTATTATGATAATATTAACAGAAACAATAGGCTATTTCTTATAACATCCTATGAATTAGTGATACTATACACCTATTTCTGGTAAATCAAAAACTGAGCTTACTTGCTCAGTTCTCTTCATGTATGAAAATCAGAATCAACTTCTGCACCCTCTTGTACTAAAAAAGTCTCAAGAACTTGTAAAACACCGTCCTCACTATGGTGAGGAGCCACAAATTCGGCAGCATCCTTGACAGATTGCGGCGCATTCTCCATAGCATAAGAGTATTTAGCTAGTTGCAAGAGTTCAATGTCATTGCCACCATCGCCAAAGGCCATTACTTCATCAGGACTAATACCATACTTATCCAGTAATAATTGAAGCCCCCAGGCCTTATGAATACCTGTTTGAATCACATCAACAGCTCCAAAACCACTAGTAACTGCTGTTAAATCCCCTGGGAAATTCTCATTAAAGTCAGCAATTACAGCATCACAGATTTCAATAGGTAACATCATTGTTAGTTTTAATACCTGTTTCCTATCAATTTCAGTAAAATCATCTACTTGCTTAATTTTTGAGAAAAATTACTGAAATTCCTCGGGAGCGATAGCTAGTGCTGTTGGTAACTTCGCATGACGCGCCATATAAGAAGTGTCTTTACAAGAAACCATGACCGCGTAACGCTCAAGAAAGTCTTTATAGTAATCAAGAAATAAGTCAACATCCTTAGCATTAATTTTATGACGTTTTAGATTGGCACCCTTATAAATGACATGAGCGCCATTTTCTGCTACAAAGTCCATGCGATGTGTCAAGCCTTTAAAAATCAAATTAAGTCGGTCAATATTATTCCCACTAGCAACGACAAATTTAATGCCTAGGTCATCTAATTGATTTAAAATAGTTTCAAATTTTTGTCGATTATAAGTCCCTTTGTCATTTAAAAAGGTCCCATCCATATCGGAGGCAATAAGTTTGATTGTCATATAAAATACCTAATTTTCGCTCTTTCTTAACTCAATTACAAATAGTCTAATAAGATTTGGGATAGTTTGTGGTAACCTTCCATCGTTAAGTGAAGTCCGTCTGTCGTGTAGTTGTCTGCCAAACCTTTACCATCAGACTTCAATGTTTGGGATACAGCAATAAACTCCATCCCTGGCAAGGCATTAAGTTCATCATTCAATTGATTAATAACATCATTTGATCTTACTTTGACTGTTTTTTGATACATTGGCTTCTCAGAAACTGGTAGAACAGATATGAGATAAATCTTGATAAATGGATTTTCTGAACGTATCGCAATCAAAACATCTAAAATCTGAGATTTAATTTCAGAAACTGTCTTTCCCAATCCAATATCATTTGTCCCAATTAAAATAAAGACTTTTTCAGGATCAAGTTCAAGAACTTGATCATTGATATGTTCTAAAAGCCATTGGCTATCTGTTCCAGCAATCCCTCTGTTTATTAATGGAAACTCTCTACCTAAGTATTTTTTTAATGGAAAAAATTCAACTATTGAATCTCCTGTAAAAACAATACCCGCAGGAGCAGTTTTCTTATTTAATTCTTTAAAACTATTTAACCGTTCCTCTTGGTAGGCCAATAATTCATCCGAAACCGTTTCAAGCATAATATCCTCCCTTTGCTATCTCTAGTATAGCAAAAATAAAGATAGTCAGCATAGCGATTCCACTTACAAGGGCTAGTCTAAATCTTGACCATTTGAGGCAATCACTTTTTTATACCATCCGCCCCATAAAAAGTTTTCTGGAAATTGTGTTTTTGCCATTGATACCTCTACCTTCTTTTCATTATCCTAATCGAATCATTACAATTCATTTTCAGATCCTTACCTAGTCACTCAAATACAAATGGTTTGATGGATCAAGCAACATTTCTGCTTGCATACTAATAAAAAAAACACCAGGTTGGAGATTAATTTCCCGGTGATTTTCATTTCGCATATGGTTCTTATCAAAAGTAGCCACCTTTTTAATAACCTAAAATTAGTATATGATAGTTTCACCACTAATGCTAACACTATTATTTTAAATAGTGATACTATTCTACTCACTTAGTATCATTCCAAAAGTTTAGAAGTTTTTCTAAGTTATCACCCCTGAAATTTTTCATTTATACTTGCAATTGGTATACCCTTAAACAACCTATTTTAAGCCCATTCGTCTCATTTGGCTAAATCTTTAATGATTTAATTGCAAATAACTACCTTTTTATATCATTCCAACTCAAATTTGTTATAATATTATCATATTATCAAATGAGATAGAGAGTGCGAGGATAATGTCAATGTCCAAATTATCAACACATCAACTTTTTGAACAGAATAAACACCTTTTACCATATCGGTATTTCCATACTAAGGTAAAAAATGGCCGACCAGATACCCTTTTTCATTGGCATCCAGAATTAGAAGTTTCCTATATTTATGAGGGGACTGCTCGCTACCATATTGATTACGATTTTTTTAATAGTCAAGCAGGTGATATCATTTTAGTCAGACCAAATGGCATGCACTCTATCCATCCAATTAATAATGAAGAACATGTTATGGATACATTTCAGTTTCACCTTGATATGATTGGGCTATCACAGGTTGATCAAGTTAGCCTTCATTATCTTCAACCCTTGCAAAATAGCGTCTATAAATTTGTTTACTGTATCAAACCACATATGCCAGGTTATTCAGAAATCAAAATGACCTTGTTTTCTATTTTTCAATTAGCCAAAGAAGAGAGTCGGCATTTCGAAATACTTCTAAAATCAAAACTACAAGAGTTTATCTATTTACTCTTCTTTCATCGCTATGTCGTTAGAAAAACAACCGATGATACCTATCGAAAAAATGAAAAAATTAGACAGCTGATTGATTATATTAATAATAATTATCAGCAAAACCTAACGATTGACTTTTTAGCGAATTTTATTGGTTACAGTAAAACACATTTTATGACAGTTTTTAAACAACACACGGGAACCTCTTGTACTGAGTTTGTTATTCAAGTCAGATTAAGCAAAGCCTGTGAATTATTAATTAATTCAACGATGCCAATCTTGGAAATTGCTAATGAAGTTGGCTTTAATAATCTCTCTAATTTTAATCGACAATTTAAAAGCTATTACTTGTTAACACCAAGTCAGTATCGGAAAAAATACACCAAGCCCAAAGAAAGTCAAACACTAATCAATCCACCAAAAATCAGACGATAAGTAAAACACCTTCTATTAAAACAAGAAGGTGTTTTTATACTTATTTAATTGTCGTTAGCAGGTAATCGCCAGTTTCAACTGTCAATTCTTGAGTCACTAGGACGTCATCATAGATAGCTGTATTAGTAATTATGATTGGTGTGATAATTGGAAGACCAGCTTTTTTAATGGTATCAATATCAAATTCAAGTAGCTTTTGGCCGGCTACGACCTTATCACCTTGTTTAACAAAGGCAGTAAATCCGATGCCGTCTAAAGATACCGTATCCATTCCAACATGAATAAGAATTTCTGCTCCATTATCACTCTGGAAACCAATCGCATGTTTTGTCGCAAAAACTAGTGTCACTGTACCATTTGTAGGTGCATAAACAACTCCGTCTTTAGGATTGATAGCAATCCCTTTTCCCATTGCACCTGAAGCAAAAACTTCATCTGGTACTTCATTCAATGGGACAATTGTTCCTGTAAGTGGACTCGCAATAATTTCTTGGTTTATTTCTTTTAAAGGCGCAATTTGATCTGCTTCGCTTTCAATGACTTTGGCATTGTCTGCTTGTGGACCACCATATAAGTAAGGGACTGGAAGAATGTACTGGATGATGAATGAAACAACAATAGCAATCAAGGTTAACACTATTGCAGCAATCATTCCAGAAGTATTACCTGTTTTTGGACTTACAAGTGATGGATATAGGAAAACTCCCAATCCTCCGATTGAATAACCTATAACTTTAAAGAACATCATACCAGCACCGATAAATCCAGATACAATACATGAAATAATAAATGGTGTACGCATTGGTAGGGTCACACCATAAATCGCTGGCTCAGTAACACCAAACAGTGAAGAAATCAAAGCTGGTGTTGTAATTGATTTAACTTTTTGTTCTTTGGTTTTAATTAAGATAGCTAGAAGAACACCTGTTTGGGTAAAGTTCGGTAATAAAGCCGGAACTAAAATAGATGACTGTCCTTTAGTAGCAACATCTAAAATAGCCAATGGAACCACTGCCCAGTGCAACCCAAACATTACCATAACTTGCCACAGAGAACCAAGAATAAAACCATAAAGAATCGGACTTACTCCCATAATGGTTTTAAAAGATGCACTTAAACCATCAGCAATTACATTGGCAAGAGGGCCTACTAATAGGAAAGTTAAAGGTACAGTCACTAATATGACAACGAAAGGTACAAGGAATAATTTAACAACGTCTGGCGTTATCTTCTTCATAAATTTTTCAATGACTGAAGCAAGCCAAATAGCCAAAATTGCTGGCATTACAGTTGATAAATAGCCACTTGCAGGCAAAGCAAATGGAATACCAAACACATTAGCTAAACCAGCTTTTGTCAATCCTGTTACTGATAAGGCAATATTGGGATAAACAAGTGCTGCGACAATTGCTACTGCTGTAAATTCACTCATTTTGAATTTACGAGCTGAAGTAATCGCAATTAATATTGGTAAGAATTGGAAGAAGCCATCACCAGCAGCATTCAATATCACGAAAATAGCACTATTGGTCGCATTCCACCCCAAACTAGCAGATAAAATTGCAACTAAACCTTTAATAATACCGGCAGCTGCCAATGCTCCTAAAAATGGTTGAAAAATACCTGAAACCAAATCAACAAATCGATTAAATAAATTGCCCTGTGGCTGATCACCTTCATCGATATCGACAGAACCAACACCAGAAACACCCTGAGCTAAGACAGCCTCATATACTTCAGGTACATGATTACCAATAACAACTTGATATTGTCTACCAGCTTTTACAACTGTGACAACACCATCACGTTGTTTCAAATAGTCAGTATCAACTTTACTTTCGTCCTTAAGAACAAAACGAAGTCTAGTAATACAATGTCTAACATTTGAAACATTTTCTTTACCACCAACATGAGCAACAATGTCTTTCGCGAGCTCAGTATAATCTTTTTTAGCCATTTTAGCTCCTTTCTGATGTCAGTTTAGACTAATGAGGTTATGGGTATCGTTTACTATTAGTCCAATCACTTGGAATTTTGGCAATAGAAAAAACCCAAACAAATACCAAATACATGTCTGCCCAAAGTCAGTACATTATATCTCGTATCTATTTAGGTTTTGCCTGCTTACCAGTAACAATCCATTTACTATAAAATTATGATAGCAAAAAAACAAGTATTGCAAGCGCTTTTTTGAAAAAATTAAAAAAGCTGAAAATTATTTTTCAGCTGCTGTTTCTAACCGTTGAATATGAATGGTTAAATAGACCTGTTCATCCGTACTCATTGGGAAATCATAACCACTCTCTACAAATGATTTTATTTTCTCAGTACATGAAAATGCCCTAGGGTAATTCAGTTTCACTTGCTCAAACAAAAAACTATCATTTGTTCCTTGAACCAGCCCATTAATCACCCTTTGTGCAAAATATTGAATATGCGTTACAAATCGATTATATGAAATAATATCCGATTCCGAAATTTGTCCATAATGAAATCTAACAATATCTAGGATGCTTGTTACGATTTTGGTAATTCTTTGGCCATTTTCAATAGCTCCTGAATCCTTCTGGACATTAATAAAATGGAGAGCAATAGAGGCGACTTCGTCTTCTGGTAATTGAATTGCCATTTTGTCTTTGACAATTACTAATGCATCACGAGCAACCTGAAACTCTTTTGGAAAAAATTTCCTAATTTCCCAACTTAAGGGGTTACTAATAAGTAAGCCTTTTTGAAGGCGCTCAAATGTATAATGCAAGTGATCTGCTAAAGCAATATAGAGCGCAAGATCATAAACAGTATCTAGCACATCCTGACCATGTTCAATAATCGTAGTAATTGTTTCAACTTCTTCTTGCGACAGATTTTGATAAACACTTCTTAAATCATTTAACAGAGTTGAATCTTTAAGTGTAAATCGTTTTTCAATTAAGGTCTCATCAACAGAGTCCCCAATCTTCTTTTGAAAGCCAAGTTCACGACCCATGATAATTTCTTCTTCACCATTACTTGTCAGGACTTGGACTACATTATTATTATAAACTTTATCAATGATCATTTATAGCATTCTCCAAACTATAAGAACTTTGATACCCATGCATTTAATCATATCAGAACTTATTCTTCTTGACAATAGCAAAGCTATGACATCAGTAATTGTCTAATCTTACCAATTTCTGGTTCGTTAACAACAAGAAATATCGTGGCACCTGCTAATAAAATAGTCTCACCTGAAACAACCTGTGATTTATTATGTGAAACTTGTGTTGTAATAAGTGTATTTTTGGGCAAAGCTAAATCACAAACACGTCGTCCTGCCAATTTATGGCCAACTGTTAACTCAATCAATGTCGGTTCGACGATATCTTCAACTGCTTTAATAGGCAACTTTTCTAACATTGCTTCGTAAATTGGCTCTCCATTCAGCATATCCATGATAACATAAGAAACAAATGTCACCACTGCTATTGCCATTAATGGTTTTAAATCACCCACCATTTCTGTCACCAAAATCATCCCTGTTAATGGTGCTTTGGATATAGCAGCAAAATAACCAGCCATTCCTAAAACAATAAACAAGGGCATGGTGTTTTGCGAAAGCAAGCCTATGTCTTTAAACAGCGTTCCAAATAGTAAACCAGCTAAGGCACCAAGCGTAAGGATTGGTAAGAATATTCCTCCAGGCAAGCCACTTCCAAATGACAGCATACTACCAACAAAGCGAATGATAAAAAAGCCAAGCACAACTACTAACCCCACTTGATACGATGACAATGAGATAATCAAGCTATTGCCACCACCTAGCAATTTAGGGAAAAAATAGCCAACACATAAGATAAGTGGTAAGACCATTAGAGGATAATAGGCTTTTTTTAGATGCAGCCATTTTCCTACTGTATCAAAACCAAGACCTAAATTTAAGATAATTTTTTCATAGCCAAAGCCCATAAAACCTAAGTAAATGCCCATTAATACCAATATCCAATAGTCAGTTAAGGGTAAAAATGGCATTTGTTTTGGCATAGCAAGAACTGGTTCAAAGCCAAAGATGTATAAGGAAACAAAATTGGCAACAATACTTGCTACTAAAGCACTAATCCAAATTAATCTTGAAAAATGGTGATAGATTTCTTCGACAACAAACAATAAACCGGCAATTGGTGCATTAAAGGCAGCTGATAAGCCAGCGGCAGCCCCACTTGCTATCATTATCCGTTTTTCTAAACGACTGGACTTAAGACTTTCTGCGATGCCTTTAGCTGTCATAGCCCCTAATTGAATGGAAGGACCTTCACGTCCCAACATGAATCCCATCGAAATAGATAGTGTTCCGGCAATAAACTTTTTCCAAAGTACGCTCCACCAATTTGGTGACAACAACCCTTTTAATTCCCCCTCAACATGAGGAATTCCAGATCCCTTAATATCTGAATCTGATTGAATCAAAATAGCCACAAAAAGCAAAATAAAAAAGCTACAAAGCGCTATGATTAGTATGATTCTGGGATCCTTATGAGCCATTTGATAACTGGTACTCACCAGGTGTCCTAACTTTTCAATGGCATATCTAAAGAGAGAGACGACAGTCCCTGCCACAAGACCAACGAGTGCACCACGCCAAACAAATGATATGATCGAATCTTTTGACAAAGCATATTCATTTTTATGATTTTCCACTACTTCCTCACTTTCTAACTATTCCATTGTATCAAAGAAGTTTACTAAATGCCATATGAAAAAAACTACCTGTCCAGAAAAGTCATGAGAACAAGTAGTTTTTTATGATTTACAGGTTTATATATTACTGAACTGCATCACTAACGCTTTGGGCAACAATTTCAGCTACACCTTTTTGGAATGCTCCTGGCATTATATTCGTTGGTGATAATTCATTATCTGGGACTAAACTGGCAATACCTTTAGCAGCCGCAATTTGCATATCAATTGTAATGCTTTTCGCACGCGCATCTAATGCTCCTCGGAATATACCAGGAAAGGCTAAAACGTTATTGATTTGGTTTGGAAAATCACTTCGACCTGTACCAACAATGTAAGCACCGGCAGCAATTGCTTCATCAGGATAAATTTCAGGTACTGGGTTGGCCATTGCAAAAATAACAGGTTTCTCAGCCATTTTAGAAATCCATTCTGGTTTCAAAACACCTGGAGCAGAAACCCCAATGAAAATATCAGCATTTTCTAGTGCATTTTCCAAAGTTCCGGATACAAAGCCTCTGTTTGTTAGTTTAGAAATTTCCAAATGATGAGGCGCTAATTTGTCACCATCTTTCTCGTTAATAATACCAAATTTATCTACTACAGAGATATTTTTTGCCCCTGCAGCTAACAGTTTTCTACTGATTGAAAGACCAGCTGATCCACCGCCATTAACGACAATTTTCACCTCTTCAATTGACTTATTAATGAGTTTCAAACTGTTATATACAGCAGCTAACACGACAATAGCAGTCCCATGTTGGTCATCGTGGAAAACAGGAATATCACATTCCTTAATAAGTCGTTGCTCAATTTCAAAACATCGTGGCGCACTGATATCTTCTAAATTGATACCTCCAAATGTTGGTGAAATGGTTTTGACAATCGAAATAATTTCCTCAGTGTCTTTTGTATTCAGTACTATTGGAATGGCGTCGACACCTGCAAACTCTTTAAATAGAACTGCTTTTCCTTCCATAACAGGCATAGCTGCTACAGGACCAATATCACCTAAGCCTAATACTGCAGTCCCATCACTGATAACCGCAACTGTATTTTTTTTACTTGTTAACTCATATCCTAGACTGGCATCTTTTGCGATTTCAGAAGAAACCGTTGCAACGCCAGGTGTATAAGCAATACTTAAATCCTCTTTATTTTCAACAGTAACTTTTGATCTGATTTCAAGTTTACCACCAAATTCTTTGGCTTGTGCTAAAGCTAATTGACCTAAATCTTTTGACATATGATAACCTCTTTCTTAATGTTTATTTAAAAATAATTCGTAAAATTGCAGTCATTGTAATGACAGTAATAGCGCCACCTAAACGTGTGGCAACTTGAGCAAATGGCATTAAATTCATCCGGTCTGCCGTTGATAAAATCGCGACGTCACCAGTTCCACCCATACCACTTTGACAAGCTGAAATAATTCCAGCTTCCACAGGATTCATATTTAAGAAACGTGAAATGAAAAATCCGACTGAGATGACAGTAAATACTACTGAAATGACTACAACAAAGTATTGCCAACTTAAAGTAGCGACAACATCTTTAAGTGGAATATAGAGTAATCCTAAACCTGCCATCAAGGGGAAAGTGAAATTCCCTGAAATAAATTTATAAAGTTGTTTTGCACCATTTTGAGTTTCTTGTGGGATGACATTCATGTATTTTAACAAAGCAGCTAAAATAATCATTAGGACTGGTCCTGGGAATCCAGTGAGGTGTTGCAATAGACCTCCTGCAATAAAAAGCGAACAAGCTGTTAAGACACCAGCACCCATTAATTTGACATCAAGTTGGCCTGAATTATCCTTTAAGGCATCAGACATATCTTCGCCTTTACCAATTTTTACTAATTGCCCTTGTCCTGAATAGTCTGGGTGTTTTTCCCCAAAACGATTTAACAAGGCAGTACACATAATTGCAAAGAAGTTCCCAATAATAGTTGCTGGGATTAATTGGGCAACCAATTGTTCACTCGCAACTCCTGTAATTGAGCTGTAGCCGAGAGATAACGGGAGAATCCCTTCTCCAATGCCTCCTGCAAGGACTGGCGTTACAATATAAAATAAGGTCTTTTGCCATTCCAAACCTAAAATAACACCAACCAATGTTCCTACTGCCATAGCACAAACCATGCCGAGTAACATCGGAATAATCATCCGAAATAAGCCTTGGATAAGAATTTTTCGATTCATTCCCAAGATACTTCCACATACCAAACAAGCAATATAAAAGTAAAGGAAATTGGCTTCTTTCATCAAGATATTAGTTGCTTGTAAAACATTGGGATTTAAGAGATTAAAAAATACCAATATCGAAGGAACTAATAATGAAAGAATCGCTGGACCACCAAAATTTTTCAAACCAGGGATATTAGCACCGATTGTGCCAAGTAACCATCCCATTGTTAAAATAACCGCAAATCCACCTAGCATATTGACAGGTAATTTTTGCAAATAACCTGTTACTAAAATTAGTAGGGCTAATACAGTGTAGACTGGTAAAGGCATAGAACCAATTCTTATGGTTCTTAAATTGATTTGTTTGTGCCCACTACCATCTACTGTCGATACTTTAGCTGCCTGATTTTTTGTGTCCATTTGACAACCTCCTTTAATAACACTCTTAGTATAGTCAATTTCAATGATGCATTAAAGATTTTTTAATTACTTTAACTAGTTAAAGTAATTTAATTTATTTAACTTATTTAAGGTGATTAGAAGTATTGATATATGATATACTCAATAAATAGGAGAAAATATGAGACATAAATTATCACTTTGGGCTAGTTTATCATTGATTTTTGTATCACTAATTGCTACTACAACGCTTATTTTTTATGGCATAATGATTGTTGAAACCTATCACTCTATCAAAAAGCAAGAAACACATTTAATTACCTCAACCGGCCAAATGTTAGCAAAGAATGAGGAAATAAAAGAAATTTTACTCAAAAATCAACCCAACTCTAACGTTACCAAGTATACCAATAGCATTTCACAAATCTATAAACTAGATTATATTGTTGTCATGAATATGGATGGTATCAGACTAACACATCCAAATCCACAAAAAATTGGAAAGCCATTTCAAGGTGGAGATGAAGATTCTGTGTTAAAGGGAAAAGAGATCATCTCAACTGCTAAAGGGAGTCTTGGAAGATCACTGCGTTACCTAATTCCAGTAAAAGTGGCTAATCGACAAGTTGGTGCAATTGCAGTTGGCATTAAGCTTACAACACTAAATCAAGTTGTTCTTCAATCAAAAAGTAATTATACTATTGCTTTATTTATCTGTATTATTGTCAGTTTGATCTTAACGACTATTATCTCACTACGGTTAAAAAAACAGTTGCATAATTTAGAACCAAGTGAAATTTATCAGCTGCTGGAAGAACGAAATGCCATGATCGACCAAATTGATGACGCTGTTTTTGTGATTAATAAAAACCATATTATTCAGTTAACCAACCAATCAGGAAAAGAATTAATTAAAGAATGTGATCCTAAAGCCATTAATCGGAAAAAAATAGATGATTTTTTTCCTGACTTTTCAGGAATAAACTATGATACTGCCCACGATCAGTTATTGTATGTTAATGACACTGATTTATTAATTAAAGTATCTCCTATTCGGGTCAAAAATGACTTACGCGGTTATTTAATTTTTATTCGTAAAGCTTCAGAGGCTATCTACACATTAGACCAATTAATGTATACCACTACTTATGCCTCAGCTTTACAAGCACAAACACATACCTTTATGAATCAACTACATGTCATCTATGGATTAGTCGATATCAAGTATTATGACCAATTAAAAATTTATTTGGACAGTATTCTTGATGCTGAAAATGGTATTGTAAGTACCTTATCTGTATTAGTCAAAGAACCTCTTCTTGCAAGTTTTTTTATTGGCGAACAAGAAAAATATAAGGAATTAAATATTAATCTGATGGTCGAAGCAATTAGTGAAATTCCAAATTCATTATCAAGCAATCAAATTAATACCTCATTAATGCTTTATCGTTTTATCCATACTAATATCATTAGCATGTTAAAGCCTGAGACTGTTTTCTTAACCATTGACTACGACCAAACAAACCTGATTTCATACTATAAAATAAGTGATGACACCATCTCCAAAGAATCCATACTCGAAAAACTTGATAATCACTATTTCAAACAACTCCTAGCCGACACAAAATCAATATGCACACGTCAATTTGAAGCCAATGAATTGGCATTTTCAATCACAACACGCTATAGAAGAGGTTAATATGAATGTTTTAATTATTGAAGATGACCCGATGGTTGACTTCATTCATAGAAATTACTTAGAGAAAATCAATAAATTCCAAATAATATTATCCAGTGACTCACTGTCTGATGCTAATGAAAAATTAAGTCACTACACCATTGATCTTATTTTACTTGATATTCATATCAAAGAAGGTAATGGCATTCAATTCCTAGAATCATTAAGACTCAACCATCATAATTGTGAAGTGATTATTATTTCTGCTGTTAACGATGGAAAAATTATAAAATCAGGCTTCCACTTAGGAGTTGTTGATTATTTAATCAAACCATTCACTTTTGAGAGGTTTAATGAAAGTATTCTCAGCTTTTTTGACCGCAAATCACAACTTAATCAGAACTTTCTCAACCAATCTCATATTGACCAAATGAAAAATGGAAAAAATACAGTATCTAACAGTGAACCTAACCTTTTGGAAAAAGGCTTATCAGAGGTCACTTACAAACTTATTCTTTCTGCCATTACATCGTTACCGCAATCTTTTACCATTCAAGAGCTTGCCAAAGCTTGCCAACTGTCGCATGTTTCCGTTAGAAAATACATTGCCTACATGGAAGAAACAAATCAGATTAAAGCCAAACAAATTTACACAAAAGTTGGTAGACCTTACAAAACTTACCAGAAAATATAAAAAACGTTTTAACAAGTTACCTTGTTAAAACGTTTTTTATTTGCGATACATCTTAAATTGCAGATATAAATCATTATAGATTCCTAACCACTTATCGCCAAGATTACCATAAACTTCCAGCTTTTTAATCGTCTTTTGTGTTGGATAAAATGCTTTATCATTTTTGATAGCTGCAGGTAGTAGTTCTTTAGCTTTATTATTTGGTGTAGCATAGCCAATATACTCAGCATTTTGGGCTGCATTTTTAGGATCATTTATAAAATTCAAAAAAGCGTAGGCTTCTTTTTTATGTTTCATTGTTTTAGGAAGGACCAAATTATCAAACCAGAGATTTGACCCTTCTGAAGGAACAACATAATGCAAATGACTATTGTTATCTAACATTTCACTAGCTTCACCAGAAAATGTAACACCAATTCCTGCATCTCCTTGAATCATATACCCCTTCATCTCATCAGCTACAATTGCTTTGATATTAGGTGTTAAGTCTTGGAGTCGGTGTTCAACTTGTGTCAATTCCTTTTTATTTTTACTATTTAAGCTGTAGCCATAAGTATTCAAACCAAGCCCCATAACTTCACGAGCGCCGTCAACCAACATAATTTGATCCTTGTACTCAGGGCGCCAAAGATCAATCCAATGTTTAGGAGGCGTCTTAATTAACTTGTCATTATAAACAATTCCAACCGTTCCCCAAAAGTAAGGCAATGAGTAGTCATTTTTAGGATCAAAACTCTTACCCAAAAACTCCTTACCGATGTTTTCCATACCTTTAAGTTGAGATTTATCAAGCTTAAGCAATAGGTTTTCTTTAATCATCTTATCAATCGTATAGTCACTCGGAACAGCAATATCGTAGGTCGTTCCACCTTGCTTAATTTTGGTATACATAGCCTCATTAGAATCAAAGGTCTCATACTGAACTTGAATACCAGTTTCTTTAGTGAATTTTTTCAGCAAAGCTGGGTCAATATAATCTCCCCAGTTGTAGATGACTAGTTTGTCAGCTTGATTGGCCGTGCCTGTTTTCTTTTGCAAAATAAAAGTCAAACTAACTAAGATAAGCACGATGCCAAGGATGCCTCCAATAAATGAATACAATTTACGCATGCTTGTCCTCCTTCTCTTGAGAAATGTAATAATAACCCATTACCAATAAAATTGAGAAAAGAAAAACAATCGTAGAAAGGGCATTAATATCTAACGAAATCCCTCGACGTGCTCGTGAATAAATTTCAACAGATAAGGTCGTGAAGCCGTTTCCTGTTAAGAAAAAAGTCACTGCGAAGTCATCCAAAGAATAAGTAAAGGCCATAAAATAACCAGCAATAATCCCTGGTGTCAAATAGGGTAACATAACCTCTTTCATCATTTGAAATTGACTAGCACCTAGATCATAAGCCGCATTTATCATGTCCTGATTCATTTCTTTTAAGCGCGGTAAGACCATTAATACAACAATTGGAATTGAAAAGGCTATATGACTAAGTAAAACAGACATACTCCCCAATTGGAATTTCAGTGTGATAAAAAGAATCAAGAAGGATGCACCAATCATAACATCTGGCGATACCATGAGGACATTATTAGCTGATAAAAGGGCGTTCTGATACTTTTTACGGACGTGATGAATATAAATAGCTCCAAAAGTTCCAATGATTGTTGCCAATAACGCACTAGTAAAAGCTAAAACGAAAGTTTGCAATAATATGGACATGAGACGACTATCTGCAAACATTGTTTGATAATGTTCCAGAGTAAACCCTTTAAAGCCATTCATATCAGCTCCTTTATTAAAAGAATAAGCAATTAAATAAAAGATTGGAGCATACAAAAGGATAAAAGTGAATGTTAAATAAAGTGATGCCATTTTTTTCATTTACTTCTCTCCTTTGTTAGATACATTATGGCTAACATCGTCAGAATAAGGATAACACCAATGGTAGACCCCATCCCCCGGTTTTGTGTTGTTAAGAAATGCTGCTCAATGGCTGTCCCCAAGGTAATGACCCGGTTTCCACCAATTAAACGTGTTAACATAAAGAGACTCAGACTTGGAATAAAGACCGCCTGAACCCCAGCTCGGACGCCATTCATTGATAAGGGGAAAGTTACTTTTGAAAATGTTTGAGCTTCACTTGCTCCTAGATCACGACTAGCATTTATGACATTATCGTCAATATCATCAAGGGCATTGAAAATCGGCAAAATCATAAAGGGAATCTCAATGTATGACGCAACAAAAATAAATGAAAAATCGGTAAATAGAATTTGCTGTGGTCCAATTCCAAGAAAACTCAAAAAGTCATTAACTGACCCATGTTGCCCAAAAATTCCCATAAAAGCATAGGCTTTTAACAGTAAATTTACCCATGTTGGCAAAATGATTAACATTAACCATAACTGCTTATGCTTTAATTTGGTTAAACAGTAGGCAGCTGGATAAGCAATTAACAGAGTCACTAAAGTTATGATGCCAGCATAAAAGATTGAGTTAAAGCTCATTCTGATGTAAGTCCAAGATGAAAAGAAAGTCTGGTAATTAGCTAAAGTCACATGACCTTCTATATCAAAGAATGATTTGTAGATAAGAAGAGCTACTGGAGCAAGCACAAAAAGCACAATCCACAAAAAATAAGGAATGGAATAGAGCTTAGAGGGTTTCTTCATTTCTCTCCTCCTCAATTGCATTGATTAAGCCATCTTCTTGTTCGTCAGATTCGACATACTCATCAATACGGGCATCAAATTCTTCTTCTGTTTCATTGAGCCTCATAACATGAATATCTTCTGGCGTGAAGTCTAGCCCGATAATTTCACCTTCAATGGCTTTGCGGGTAGAATGAATCATCCATTCATTACCTAATTCGTCATAGGCAATGATTTCATAGTGAACCCCACGGAATAACTGAGTATCAACCTTTACTTGTAATTTGCCCTCTTCAGGAAGGGTAATCTGCAAGTCTTCTGGACGGATCACAATTTCAACTGATTCATTTGGACGCATACCACCATCAACAGACTTAAAGGTTTTACCATTGAAAGAAACCAAGTAATCTTCAATCATGATCCCGTTCAAGATATTTGATTCACCAATAAAGTTTGCGACAAAGTGATTAATCGGTTCATCATAAATATCAACCGGTGTTCCAGATTGTACAATTTCACCATTATTCATGACAAAAATCCAGTCACTCATCGCCAAAGCTTCTTCTTGATCATGTGTCACAAAAACGAAAGTAACTCCTAATCGTTGTTGTAACTCCCTTAGTTCATACTGCATTTCAGTTCGCAATTTCAAATCAAGCGCAGATAAAGGCTCGTCCAAAAGCACAACACGAGGCTGATTGATGATGGCGCGTGCGATGGCCACCCGTTGTTTTTGTCCACCTGATAATTTTTGAATAGAACGATTTTCATAGCCTTCTAATTGAACCATTTTTAAAGTTTCTTTAACACGTTCTTCAATTTCTTTTTTAGAAACTTTTTTCAACTTTAGGGAAAAAGCGACATTATCAAAAACGTTCATATGTGGAAATAATGCATAATTTTGAAAGACCGTATGAACATCTCGCTTACTGATGGGTAAGTCATTTATTCGTTGGCCATCAAGAAAAATATCTCCACTGCTTGCATCTAATAGTCCTGCAATAAGATTTAAAATGGTTGATTTACCAGATCCGGATGCTCCTAGAAGTGTGTAAAACTTCCCTTCTTCTAGTTCAAAATTAATATTATTTAAGACTTTGGTGTCGTTATCTTCAAAAGTCTTTGAAACATTTTTAAATGAGATTATTGGCTTAGTCAATTGTCATCTATCCTCAATTGTATTCTTTCTTATCTTACTTAGTTTCTCCGATGATCCGAACTTCTCTTTCAAGCGTCACTCCGGAATTTTCTTTTACTGTACTAATTACATGGGCTATTAATGCTTCATAATCTTCAGCTGAGCCATTGTCTACATTAATCATAAAACCAGCATGCTTTTGTGAAACTTCTACACCACCGATACGGTGACCTTTTAGATTAGCTTCCATAATTAACTGGCCTGCAAAATGTCCAAGGGGACGTTTGAAGACTGAGCCACACGATGGGTATTCAAGTGGTTGTTTTAGTTGTCTTAAATGATTAAGACGATTCATTTCCTGTGAAATTTGCTCATAATTGCCTGGTTTTAATGCAAACTTAGCAGATATCACAATATCTCCACTTTCTTGAATAGCCGAATGTCGGTAGCCAAATGCCATCTCTCGTGCTGAAATTGTTTTAATCTCACCTTCTGGTGTCAATACCTTGGCTGATTGGAAGATATGGGCAATTTCACCACCATAAGCTCCAGCATTCATAAAAACGGCGCCACCAACACTACCAGGAATTCCACATGCAAATTCAAAGCCCGTTAAACTATGGAGTTTAGCAATTTTTGTTGTTTCAATGAGGTTAGCTCCTGCCTCAGCTTCGATGGTATAGCCATTTAAGGTAACTGTATCTAACTTGTTAAACATGATGACAAAACCTCTAATGCCACCTTCTCTAACAATCAAATTACTTGCGTTTCCAAGTACCATCCATGGAATATTTTCGCGGTTAGCATACTTAACAAGTCGAGATAGCTCATAACGATTCCGCGGAAAAGCAAGGTAATCTGCTGGCCCACCAACTTTAGTATAAGTATAATCTTTTAAAGGTTCATTAATACGTAAATCAATTCCTTCAAGTTCAGTAATCATGATCTTTCTTCTTTCATAGTAACAATTTTTCATAAAAAAATCGGCAAAGCGCCGATATTATTATATCAAATTTTAAAGGAAAAAACGATAGTTAAAATATTCGTGTCCACGCCTTTCGCATGAAAACTTTCTCCTCACCTTTTTGTGCCCTCACATCTTTTTTGAAAAGATAGCTTTTTAAATGGGTCATTTTCTTACCCTCTGTTTCCAAATAATTGTTCCAAGTAATCTTCC